>JAQYVG010000700.1 GCA_030145595.1 Desulfobacterales bacterium
GTATGCAGAAGAAAAATTACGAACTGTCCACCCAAATATCCGCGAGCCTAAAAGAGGCGCTGGAAAAATCACCAACGAAAAATGTATTAACCGAATGAGCCGCCTGTAAAATGCAAATTGAACATATAAGCGATTGCGTAGTAAGGCATCCGATTAAGGTTTTGATGGAGAGTTATAAGAACAGATAACGGATGACGGAGGACGGAAAAATCCGAATTCCGAATATCGAAATCCGAAACAAATTCTAATGTCCAAAATTCAAAACAAAAATAGCCACAGACAGCATAAAGAAATTCAATTTGAAAGAAAAATTTCGTGACACTTTCTTTTCTTCGGTTAAGGTGGTATTATGAAAAACAAATACTTCGGGGATACAAGGGATTTATTTAAGTATGACTTAATCTTAAAGATTACCCAAGGAGTAGTCTCAATTCACCGTTTCTTATTTATTCCAATGTTAACGAGTGATGATGACAGTAGCGATGGAAATAAAACGAATT
>JAQYVG010000070.1 GCA_030145595.1 Desulfobacterales bacterium
GGCAATGTTTGCTTTTAAGCGCTTTTATTTGCGAGTTCTTGCCGATCTAAACGAAATTGTGTCTTGCATAAAAATGATCTCCCATTATATGTTATCAGTAAAAATCCTGAGAATCCCGTAGATCCTGTCTGAATAATTAAAATAATATTCTAAGGAAAGGTAAAAATGGAAATTCACCCCACCGCCGAGATCGCCGCGACGGCCAAAATTGGTAAAGATGTTAAAATTGGAGCATATGCCGTCATTGAAGATCATGTGGAAATTGGAGATAATTGTTTGATAGATTCCCATGCCTTTATTCGAAGTTATGTAAAAATGGGAACCAATAATGTCGTGCATCCATATGCCGTCATTGGGGATTTACCCCAGGATATCACTTTTGACGTCAATTTAGAAACATATACGGTAATTGGCAATGACAATGTTTTCAGGGAATCATGCACTATCCACAGAGCTACCAGGGAAGGCGAATCAACCCGGATTGGGTCGAATTGTTATTTTATGACTTGTATCCATATTGGACATGACTGTGTAATCGGGAATGGGTGTATTTTAGCTTCTTATACAGGATTAGGGGGGTTTGTAGAGGTCGATGATAAAGTTAATTTTGGCGCGGGAGCAAGGGTTCATCAATTTGTAAGAATTGGTTCTTTGGCAATGCTGGCAGGGGGAATATTGATTCGCAAAGATGTTCTACCCTTTTCAATGTTGGCCGGCATGCCTGTGCGCCACTATCGTCTTAATTTAATTGGGTTGCGCCGGGAAGGTATCAAAGGTGAGCGCTTAAAACCGATTTCAAAAGCTTTTTTATCTTTGAGAAAGTCGCGGGATTTAGCGGCGCTGGAACTACCCCAAACACCCGAGATTGATTATTTGCAACAATGGCTTTCCGCTCCCTCAAAAAGAGGAATCTATGGGTTTGTTTCTGATAAGAAAAAGGAAGAGGAATAAAACCTGCACAACTTTCCCTCCATTAACGCCGTTTCCGGCAACTTCTCCATAATTTTTGGAGCCCACCAAAAAATATCAATCACGAAAACACGAAAACACGAAAAATAATGAAGATAATACAAAACAGCACATATTGTGTACAAAATCCTTTTAAAACACATTCCCTTGTGATATAAAATAATGTTAGCAAGTTGGCCGCAATAGAGAAGCGCGAATAAAATCGTGTTACCTGAATCTTGCATGAATATTGCATGAATATTGATGAGAATCTTTATAATACTTAATTGAAGCGGCTTTAAACAAAATCATAGCATCATACATTTTACCCGCCTGCGGGCAATTCAAATTTAAAATTACAGAAGTTTATTTATGACAAACAACGACTACACGGCAGAATCGATTGAAGTACTAAGCGGCCTTGACCCTGTCAAGCGCAGACCCGGAATGTACACGGATACGATTAGACCCAACCATCTCGGGCATGAGGTTGTCGACAACAGCGTGGATGAAGCCATTGCCGGTTTTGCCGACCGCATTAACATAACGTTACACCAAGACGGTTCTTGCAAAGTGAGTGATAACGGCAGAGGCATGCCGGTTGACATCCACCCTGAAGAAGGCGTCAGCGGTGTTGAAGTAATTATGACTCGACTGCATGCCGGCGCAAAATTTTCCAACAAAAATTATCAGTTTTCCGGTGGGCTGCATGGTGTGGGAGTATCGGTGGTCAACGCACTGTCGACTCGGCTGGATGTGGAAATAAAAAGAGACGGCAAGAAATATGAGATCGGTTTTGCAAACGGCGATAAGTACCGCGAACTGGAAGAAGTGGGCACGGTCGGTGTTAGAAATACAGGGACCACGGTTCATTTTTGGCCGGATCCGAAGTATTTCGATTCTCCCAGATTCTCCGCCCGCCGATTAAAACGCGTATTGCGGGCCAAAGCCGTACTCTGCCCGGGACTGCAGGTTTATTTTAAAGACGAAAACTCCGGAGAATCCGAGAACTGGTACTTTGAAGACGGCCTTAAAAACTATCTGACTGACAGTCTTAAAGAGTTTGCCATGCTGCCGGAAGAGCCTTTTATCGGCGAGATTAACGGCAATCATGAATTGGCGAACTGGGCTGTTGTCTGGCTGCCTGAAGGGGGCGATACGGTTACGGAAAGTTATGTCAACCTGATCCACACGACGCTGGGCGGCACGCATGTAAATGGTTTTCGCAGCGGGTTGTTAACGTCCATCCGTGAGTTTTGTGCTTTTCGCAACTTAATCCCCAGAGGAGTCAAGCTTGCTCCGGAAGATATATGGGATCGCTGCAGTTATGTGTTGTCCGTGAGAATGCAGGACCCCCAGTTCTCCGGACAGACCAAGGAGCGCCTTGGGTCCCGGCAATGCGCGGCGTTTGTTTCCGGGGGGGTCAAGGATGCTTTCAGCCTCTGGCTGAATCAGCACACGGATGCCGGTGAGAAGCTGGCCGAAATGGCCATAAAAAATGCCCAGCGCCGTTTGCAAGCCGGCAAAAAAGTCGCCCGCAAAAAAATCACCAACGGTCCGGCTTTGCCGGGCAAGCTGGCGGATTGCGTGGGCATGGAACCGCTGGGCAGCGAACTGTTTCTGGTAGAAGGAGACTCCGCCGGCGGATCCGCCAAACAGGCCCGGGACCGCCAATTTCAAGCGGTTATGCCTCTGAGGGGGAAAATTTTAAATACCTGGGAAGTCGATTCTGCGGAGATACTGAGTTCCAAAGAAATCCACGACATTTCTGTTGCAATCGGTGTCGATCCTGCGTCTGAAAACCTTGATGGTTTGCGTTACGGCAAGATTTGTATTTTAGCTGACGCTGATTCCGACGGATTGCATATCGCCACCTTGATTTGTGCCCTTTTCATGCGCCATTTTCGCCCGCTGGTAAAAGCCGGGCATATCTATGCCGCCATGCCGCCTCTGTATCGCATTGATGCCGGCAAAGACGTCTATTATGCCCTGGACGAAGAAGAAAAACAGGGCATTTTAAAGCGGATAAACAGTAAAAAGAAAAAAGGCGCAATTAACGTGCAGCGTTTTAAAGGACTGGGCGAAATGAATCCTCTGCAGCTGCGAGAGACGACCATGGCACCGGACACGCGCCGTCTGGTGTGCCTTACGCTCGACCGTGATGATAAGGCTGAATCCATGATGGATATGCTGCTTTCTAAAAAGCGGGCCGCGGATCGCAGAACATGGCTGGAAGAAAAGGGTAAACTGAGTTAATGACTGAAAAAACAGCATTGAGCCTGGAAGAGGTTGAGCGTTTGCCTTTAGAGGTCTTTTCGGAGCGGGCCTACCTGGAATATGCCATGTATGTTATTTTAGACCGTGCTCTGCCCCATATCGGCGACGGCTTAAAACCGGTACAGCGGCGCATTGTCTACGCCATGTCGGAACTGGGGTTAAAGGCGGGTTCCAAGTATAAAAAATCGGCACGCACCGTGGGTGATGTGCTGGGCAAATTCCACCCCCACGGCGATTCGGCCTGTTATGAAGCTATGGTCTTAATGGCCCAGCCGTTTGCCTACCGTTACCCTTTGCTGGATGGACAGGGCAACTGGGGATCTTCGGACGATCCCAAGTCATTTGCGGCCATGCGGTATACCGAATCCCGGCTCTCTGCCTATGCCGGGGTATTACTGACTGAACTTGGCCTGGGGACTGTAGAATGGGTGCCTAACTTTGACGGTACCCTGAATGAGCCGTCCGTACTGCCCGCGCGCCTGCCGAACATCCTGTTAAACGGTACCACCGGTATTGCCGTCGGCATGGCAACCGATATTCCGCCTCACAACCTGGTTGAAGTTGTCAACGCCTGCGTCGAACTGCTCAAAAGTCCCAAAGCAGACATTGAGGACCTGTGCGCCCACATCCAGGGACCGGATTTCCCTACCCGCGCGGAGATCATTACTCCGCGCAGTGAAATCAACGAGATTTATCGCACGGGCAACGGCAGGCTGAGGATGCGGGCTGTTTTTGAAAGAGAAAACGGGGAAATCGTTATTACAGCGCTGCCATACCAGGTGTCCGGCTCCAAGATTATGGAGCAGATTGCCGGGCAAATGCATGCAAAAAAACTGCCTATGGTAGTAGATCTTCGCGATGAATCCGACCACGAAGAGCCCACCCGTCTTGTCATCGTGTCGCGCTCCAACCGGGTCGATGTCGACGCGCTGATGGCGCATTTGTTTGCCACCACAGATCTTGAACGCACCTTGCGGGTGAACATGAACGTCATCGGCACCAACGGCCGTCCGCAAGTCAAGGGGTTGGCGGCCATGCTTCGAGAGTGGCTGGCTTATAGAAAAGATACGGTTCGTAGGCGCCTGCAGCATCGACTGGACAAAGTAGAAAGCCGTCTGCATTTATTGGAAGGATTACTCATCGCTTACCTCAATCTCGATGAAGTGATCGAAATCATCCGCAGCCGGGAGCACCCCAAACCAATATTGATCCAGCGCTTTAACCTCAGCGATGAACAGGCCGAGGCCATTCTTGATCTGAAACTGCGCCATTTGGCTAAATTAGAGGAAATAAAAATCAAGTCCGAGCAGGATGACTTGGCCCGCGAACGGGATGAGCTGAAAAAAATCTTAGGCTCAAATGCCCGTTTAAAAACACTTATACGCAAGGAACTGATTGCAGATGCCAAAAAATACGGCGACCAAAGGCGCTCTCCCATAGTTGAGCGTGAAGAGGCCCAGGCCCTTTCCCAGGCGGATATCGTGCCGGTGGAGCCGGTCACCGTAGTTTTGTCCAGCAACGGCTGGGTGCGGGCTGCCAAGGGGCATGATGTGGACCCGGCTAATTTGAATTATAAATCAGGCGACCAATTCCAGGCAGCGGCCCTGGGCCGCAGCAACCAGCTCGCGGCCTTTTTGGACTCTACCGGCAGGAGCTATTCGATTCCCGTGCTTGGCCTGCCGTCGGCCAGAGGTCAGGGCGAACCGCTGAGCGGCCGTTTAAATCCGCTGCCGGAGGCAACCTTTGTGACGGTTCTTATGGGAGCGCCTGAGCGGCTGTTGCTGCTGGCAAGTGATGCGGGTTATGGATTTGTCGGTAAACTGTCCGAATTTTACACCAAAAACAGAAACGGCAAAGCCTTATTAACCTTACCCGCGGGGGCGCAGCCGTTAGCGCCGGAACCGGTAGATGATGTCGATACGGATCTTCTGGTTGCCGTCAGTAATGAGGGCCGGATGCTGGTATTTGCGGTCAAGCATCTTCCATTGCTGGCGCGAGGAAAAGGCAACAAGATTATCCAGATACCTCCGGCACGCGCTGCTTTAAGGGAAGAGTTTGTGGCCGAGCTCTCTGTTGTACCGGCAGATAGCCATCTTATCATCCACGCCGGAAAACGCTATCTGACACTGAAACCGGGCAATATGGAACAATTTAGGGGTGAGCGGGGACGCCGGGGACGCAAGCTGCCCAGAGGATTTCGCAACGTGGACCGCCTGGAAGTGGTAAGACCAAAGCAGATGGCATTAATTTGAACCGATATTTTTTATATTAGGAAAATGCGTTTTCTATTGAAAGCTCTGGAAATTTTAAAATCATATACAGCGAATAATTGAAGATTCTTTTTTGCCTGTCACAACCGAATTTATTGCCGGTAAATTTTACGGCGTAAACCGGATTGTATTTGTTAATAAATGCCTGCAGGCTTTTAGCTTTGGTATTAAATCCGGCTTTTACCTCTACAGGGATGATGCTCTCGTTTATTTCAAGCACAAATTCAATTTCAGAAGTCCTGCCGGACCAGGTGACAATTTTATCCAGCCCATGGGAGCATAACTCCTGGAGCACAAAGTTTTCAGCAAAATAGCCCTTATAGGATCCATAATCGTAGCGCAGAATACTTTCCGGTTTCAGGTTTATCATGGCTCCAAGCAAACCGATGTCAAATAAAAAGAGTTTAAAGCTGTTTTCCTTTGCGCCGGCCATAACAGGTATTGACGGATGTAAATTCGTATTCACTTTTAAGGCAAGTCCCGCCTTGACTAACCACTCTATCGGGTCCGCCAGATCATCATAGCTTCTGTATCCCTTGGAGATGATATCTTTAAATTTAAATTTTTTTGATTTTTTATCCTGTGTATTTGACAGTTGCAGGGGTATCGTTCTGAATACGCGTTGAATGTGCCGGGAGTTGGTATTCCCGGCATATTTTGAAAAATCGCTTTCGTAATGGAGAAGGAGTTGCTTCTGGAGCTGCCGTACAGCCCTGAATGCTTCAAGGGGTTCATCTTTTCCGGCCGTGTATGTGCTTATGACTTCAGGCAATCCCCCCGTAACAAAATACTTTTTCAGCAAATCAAAAAGACGCCTGTGGTAGATATCATCGGTCTTGCCACCCTTAAAATTTTTCAAAAACGACAACGCCATTTCTTCATCCGTTCCGGCAAGGAATTCCTCAAAATTCATTGGGTACATATGAAGAATTTCAACTTTTCCGACTGGAAACGGCTCCTCACTATGTGCAACACCCAGATTTGAACCGGCCGCCGCAACTGCCAGTCCGCTCATGTGCTGGCTAAAATACTTTAGAGCAGTTATTGCTCTGGGGATTGCCTGTATTTCATCTAAGATTAATATATCTTTTTTAATATTAATTGACTTCCCCGATACAAAACTGAGCTTATCTATCAATTGTTTGGGATTTAATGAAGAATCAATGAAAATCGGGGCCAGATCGGCTTTTAGTTCTTCAAGATCAAAATAATGTGAGTGGTTAAAATGGTTTTTGGCAAAATTTTCCAGAACATATGTTTTTCCAACCTGTCTCGCCCCTTGCAAGAGGAGAGGTTTTCTTGATTTCTTGTTTTTCCATTGGAGTAATCTTACTTCAATTTTCCTTTTCATAGTCAGTGCTCATCCCCATCTTTAGCAACCTGATAGAATTTTAGCTCGATTAGGGTATCATGCATATCATTGAATAAAGAAAAAGGCAAGGAATATGTTTGTTATTATCAAGAAATACGCAAGGAATAAATTCGTAAACATAAAGATAAACACAATGAAAAAGTATAATTATCCAGGCGAGGCGGGTTGCAGTACCATTGCTGTGCGGGTTGGAAGGTATAAGCTGAGCAAGTTTCCGGCGCTTGGGGACGTCTTACTTGCCGCCATCCGGCAGGCGGGATGGCAATGGCAAAAGTTGCACCGAAATACGAACAAATTTCATAAATAGGGGGCTGCTTCGAAAAATCTTAAGTTATTCCTTAAATAGCCGATATTTAATGTGAGGTTTGATATTGAAAACCTAAACTTTGATGGCGTCGTAAAAAGCCCCAAATTTACTATAGATGGTTAAGTAAAAAGGTTCATATACAAGGCGTAGTATTTTTTCAGGAACGAGGCCATACATGTAGTATGCCGAGTATCTGAAAAAATATTACAACGCAGTATATGGGACTTTTTACGACGCCATCAAAGTTTTTCATGCAGCTTTCAGAAAAAAGCGAACCAGGTGCAATGGCTAAACCAATACCCATAAAGCAAAAAAAATCTTGCGTAACGACTTCGTTAAAAAGATCAAGTCTGAGTTCCACCATCATGGACCAGTCCGGGGTCGGCAAGACCAAGATCGGCGAGCTTTTATGCAAAGAGGGCTATATTACCAAAACCCATCTCCAGGATGCATTGAACTATCAGAAGAAGAATAAGGGCCGGCTGGGCAGTATACTTATCAAGCTCGGATACATTGATGATAAAACCATTGTAAACGTCTTAAGCCGCCTCCGAAACTATCCTGCTATTAAATTGACAAAAATCACACCGGATCCCAGAGCTCTCGAAACCATACCTTATGAAATGGCGCAAAAGTACATGGCTTTTCCGATTAGATTCAAAGGAGAAGATCTTGTCATTTCCATGGCCGAGCCGACCGACACTTCCGCAGTCGCCGATCTTCAGCGCGAAGTTCAAAAAGGCATAAGTATCGGTGTATCCACTGAAAAAGATATCGTTGAGGCTTACCGCACCTACTATAAGATAAGTGATGAAGAGTACAGCCGTTATTTTGGCGTTAAAGAAGATATAGATGAAGACGAGCAGCCGGTGACGCTAATCGATGATATCGGCTCTCTGGTCTCCGAAGCAGTTGTGGATATGGAATTGGTAGATGCCGGAGCGGTCGACGCCATTAATGACGAATACACGGCCGCCGATGCTCCCATTATTAAGCTTGTTAACGGCATTCTGGTTAAGGCCGTTAACGAGGGTGTCAGTGATATTCATATCGAACCTTTTGAAAAGACGCTGGAGGTGCGCTACCGGCTGGACGGCTATCTCTTCAAGTCCATGAACCTGCCCTCAACCATTAAAAATGCCCTAAACTCCAGGATCAAGATCTTAGCGGGGCTGAATATTGCCGAACGTCGCGTGCCCCAGGACGGCAGGATCAAAATGCGCCTGGGAAAAAGAAAGACGGTCGATTATCGAGTCTCAACACTGCCCACCCTCTTTGGTGAGAGCATTGTTTTGCGTATCCTGGATCAAAGCTCACTGAATGTGGACCTTGCCAAACTGGGATTTGAACCAAAGGACCTGGAAGCCGTCAAGCGCTGTATTTACCGGCCCTATGGTATGCTGCTGGTAACCGGTCCTACCAGCAGCGGCAAAACAACGACACTATACTCTATTCTCAACAACCTTAACAAAGAAGATACTAAGATACTCACCGTTGAAGATCCGGTAGAATTTAACTTCAAGGGAATCAATCAGGTGAATGTCAAAAATGAGGTCGGCATGACATTTGCCGCCGCCCTTAAGGCGTTTCTGCGCCAGGATCCGGATATCATAATGCTCGGTGAAATCAGAGACCTGGAAACGGCTGAAATTGCCATCAAAGCGGCCATGACCGGCCACCTGGTTTTCAGTACTCTGCACACCAACGACTGTCCTTCCACCATTGGTCGGTTTGTAGATATCGGGATACCGCCGTACATGCTGGCATCTGCAGTATCGCTGGTACTTTCCCAGCGCCTGGTACGCAAACTTTGTCCCCACTGTAAGGCCCTGATCGACAACATTAACCCGGCGGAGTTGGAAGAAATTGGATTTTCCCAAAGTGAAATAGAGCAGCTCTGCATATACGAACAAATAGGTTGCTCGGCGTGTATCGGTTCCGGTTATAAAGGGCGCATCGGCCTTTATGAGCTTATGGAAGTAACCGACAATATAGCAGAAATTATCAGCGCCGGTGTTTCTGAGGACCAACTGAGAAAGGTTGCCATTAAGGAAGGCATGAACACTTTAAGAGGTGACGGTTTGGAAAAAATTCGCCGGGGAGCTACTTCAATCGAGGAGGTTTTAAAAAGAACCACCGTAACCAAAGCAGTCATGCCCGCCTACCTTGTGAATCCTGAAAGGGTGCATTGCGAAGATCAGGACGTCATTATCCATGAAGGTAATAAGGACTCTGATTTTTATAAGCTTATCCAGGGCGCTTTAATTGAAATGAAAGATGGCCGCGAAATAAGTAGCATCCGGGAGCCCGGTGAATTTTTCGGAGAAATGGCGTCTTTAATCGGCGAGCCTAGAACCACAACCATAATCTCAAAAGGCAGGTCGGTTATAGAGCGTTTTCCCGGTGACAAGCTTCCGGAAATCATCGAGAACCATCCGGAAATCTCCAGATATCTTTTAGAAACAGTTGGCGGACGTCTCAAACAAGCCAATAAAACAATCATCCAACTGATAAATAAAAACAAGAAAATGCAGAGCAACACAGATGCCGGGGCTAAAACTGCAAAAACCGAAAATAAAAAAGGCCTTACAGCTCCTGCAAAAAACGTCAAGAGCAGCAAAACGACCGACCATAAGGCATTGGCAAGCATTGCCGATATTTTTAGTGATATAAAATAACATACCATATTCAGGGTGAAGTTGTTGAATCTGTCGAAGATGTGATGTCAGAGATGCATTGAGCGTACTTCCAGCATTTTTTTGATAGTTTCCACAAGGTCGTGGCGGCCGCGTTCTTGCAGGGGAGCCATCATAGCTCGGTAAAAGGGATCTCGGTGCCGGATGGTGATGTCAAATTGTGACAGTTGTTCGGGTGTAACATCATTCTCTACAAAGGCCTTGGTTTTGTCGAGCGCTCCGATGGCCACGAGTTCGGTCATGGTTCGAATACATTTTTCACATTTGCCGCAGTTTAACCGGTCGGGGACATTTGCCAGACACACCCTGAAATTCTGAAAGGCGACATCCCAGCCGGCCACGATTTTGAGCTTTTCCAGCCTGGACAGGGAAAGATCTCTGTGAATGATTTGCAGGTCATAACTTGAGTACTCGGAATCCAAAAGAGGATGCGAGCCACAGGGAGCCAAATTAGGGATATCATATGATGATGCAATGTATACCAGGTTAAGCCTGGATGCAAAGGCGTGACCCACTGCCGCCAGAACGGCTCCAAAAAATTTATCCAGCCAAAGTTGCCTTTCATCACACAAATGTCTGATATTGGTGTATACCGGGATTAGGGTGACATTCGCATCGTTGGCCACTTCAAAAAGCGCTGCCTTGGCGCGATCGAACACATGATATTTCATGCCTCTTTCGATGACACCACCGATATCAAAGCCATGGACAAGCAGACAGTCTTTTATGGATCCGGGGTGCTTTTCCGGAAAATTTATTTTATTGACTCGCAAGGCAGCCAAAGAATCCATTCCGCCGGATAAAAACAGTCCTGCCTGGCGGTGATTGTTCAGGTTGTGAGGAGTGGAACTAGTGCGGGCCTCTATATTCAAAGGGCGGTAGGTGCCCTGTGACCACTCTTTCATCAAGGCCATCACGGTTATAAGGCCTTCTTGTAACGTCGGACATATTTCAGCATCCAGCAATATTCTTTGCTCGCCAAAGTGCATGGCCGGGATAAGGCAGCCCACCAGAAAGGCATGTGGGTTTAGCGTTAAATCATCAGCAAACGCTTTTTCCGTTTCGATATAGACATGGCACTCCGGACGATCACAATCCTCCCATTGAACGGTTGCTGTTGTACGAGCCAGCTTGTCGTCTTGGCTAAACTTTAGATCCGATATACGCATGAAAATCTCCTGGCTTTCAACCGTAGGTAGCGGCCACATAATTTATGATGCCGCCCGCGACATCAATCCCTGTAGCGGCTTCAAATCCCCGGAATCCGGGAGAGTAATTGACCTCAATGACGTTGAAGCGTCTATTTTGATCCAAAATAATATCCACCCCCGCAATTTCAAGGCCGACTGCGTCGGCTGATCTAAGGGCTATATCTTGCAGTTCGGGTGAAATGTTTACGGAGCGGCTTGCTCCACTCAGATGAAAGTTGGCTCTAAAATCTCCTTTCCCGGGCTTCAATTCAACAGCTCCTAAGACTTTTCCACCTACAATCAAGACTCGCATATCTCGGCGCCCTGCAGGTTGAATAAAATACTGTAACAATAGACCGTCGCGTTTGGTAAGATAGTCTCGGATCATCGATTCGACTTTTTGTTGGGTATCCACCAAGATGACCCCTTGCCCCTGACGGCTGCTGACCTGCTTGACAACAACCGGCAGGCCGCCCAAATGCTCGAGGGCGCTAAGAAATCCTTCGTCCGAATTAACAAAGACGGAATCAGGTATCGGGATATGAACCGCGGCCAGACTCATCAAGGTGAGAAACTGGTTTCTGGCCAGGCGGATGGCATCAAAATCATTGACCACAGGAATTCCCATAAGGCTTAATTGCCGGATCAGGTTCAAGCTGGAGTCTCCCACAGTGGCACCTTGGCGGGGCAGCACAACGTCTGCGGACGGCATCTTATGATGATCGATCAGATCGAGCTTGCCCCCCTCGAGGCAGGGCCATACCCGGTATGGATGAATAAGGGTTGCCCGGTGACCCTGTTGGGAGGCCGCCTCAATCAGGCGCTGGTTGGGATGATAGTTATTATCTTTAACCGTAACGATTCCAATGTTCATAATAGTAACCCGGTTAATCCTTTAGCATCCAGGCCGGTACCCAGACACCCACTTCCTTATCCAATCGTTTACTGTAAAAGGATGCCACCTGTTGGGTCTGATTGCGCAAGGCCATCTTCTGGGCGGCGACATTGTCCGCGCTGATGACTGAGAAGAGTTTCAGGTCGCCGACCCGTGCAGTCAGGCCTTCCAGAAGCTTGGCACCGATACCCATGCCCCGGTGTTCGGGTCGTACCGAAGTATAGCCGCGCTCCAGGTAATTGCCGAGATCCAGGCCGGCCTGCTGGTTGACGGCATCCACGTATTCTTTGCGGGGCCGCTTGAGGGTGGAATTTCCTACGATAACGCCTTGATCCAGAGCATAGCCGATCAAAAAAGCGCGCTCGATGTTATACCGGACCAAGGTTATATCCACCGAACCTCCGGCTTCCACCATACGGCAAATTTCATCCAAATATCCCGGCGGCAGTTGTTGGGGTTCTGCGAAATGGTAAGAAATATTACTTCCCAATGAATAGACCGACAATCCGTCATCGGGTACTCGCCAGCGCACGATTGTTTTGGGGTCGTATCTGTTGAGATAAAGTAATAGATAGACCGCATCGTCCAGGCTGTGCCAGAAGGGGCGGCCGGGCAACCGGGCGACTTGGGTGTAAGCCGTTGGGGCCGGGGAAAGTTTGTCCGGGCCTGCAAAAAAAGACGCAGACGGCTGTCGGCGAATCAAGGAATGCACAATATTTGGATTGGTTGCCATAAAACGCGTTAGCTCCTGGTCCGAACTGCTTTCAGCTCCCGCCGGCATTATAGCATGATTCCAAATTCCAGCTTTGGAAACGTCCCAAAGAATTTGTGTAAGAGATTTGAGATTGCCGGCGGGATTGCTCCATTGTATTAACTTGACACCGGCCTGGAATGTTGCGGCCAAAGCCTCTCTGTCGAGAGATTCCTCCAAGGCACACGGCAGGTTCATACAAAAAGATGGTTTTTTTTCGGCTGCCTCATGGGCGAGTTTCTCGATAAAGTTTGATTTAACATGGCCGTCAATGCAGAAAAATCCTGCTGCATTGTAGGTTTGTTGGCAGATCTTTGACAAATGGGAAAAGAGAGTCGGCGGGATTAAATCAGAATCGGGATCCGCATGTATACGTAGCGGCAGTACCAGCGCCGGCGCCAGATATTCTTCAAGGGGCAGGCCCCTATAATCAGGTACAGCAGCATCTTCCACGGCAGCAGGTTCCCTCAAGGCGCCCACAAGGTGTTGCAATGGCTTCGGGTCGGTTTCGGGGAGCAAAGTGTGGCCGTACTGCTCAACATCGGCCGTTAACCGGTCTCCCATCAGGGCAACGTGCAGGTCCGGTCTTGCCTTTTTGCTAAAGTGAGCCATGGTCAGGGCAGCCATCAGTTGGTCCGGTGCGGATATAAACAAAATCACAAGATCTAATTCCGGGCTTTCAAGTCGGTTTGCCAGTCCGTTGTGGCATAAAAAAAGAAACGGGTTGGCCTCTTGATCTTCCACAAATGTGTTGACTGCGGGCCAATCCTTGATAGCAGGATTGGTAAAACAGCGCCTTTGAATTCGGGATGGATAAAAAGCTAAAGAGGCCAGATTCAGCAAAGCGTCTATATTTTTAAGGGCTGCGAGGAAAAGTTCCGGGCGGAAGAAATCCTCTGTTTTAAGAAGCTTAAAACTGTTGCCGATGTTGTCGATTTTGCGGTTCCATTTGTCAGGGTTTGCCGCCAAATCGGCCGCTAAGGAGGCAGCATAAGGTTCGGCCTTTTTAAATGTGCCCTGCTTTGCTCTTTTTTTAATGACATTGACAAGCTCTGCCAG
>JAQYVG010000071.1 GCA_030145595.1 Desulfobacterales bacterium
AAAGTCTGGTCTACGCCTACCATTGCTGCGGGTATGATCTATCTATCCGCTTCAACCGGCACCATGGAGAGCTCGAATCCAAAAAATGATTTAGCAGGAGCCGGCAGGGTGATGGCCATCAGTCTGAACGACGGCAGCGAAGATTGGAGTATCGAAACCGGCAAAGGCCGCGGTTCCCTTTACGTGGACAGGGGGCATGTCTACCTGACAACCATCGACAACAAGCTTATCCAGATAGGGAGTGGCAATTTTTCACAAACCAATACCAACAACGTGATCCTGAAATCCTGGCGGCAGTTGGATTAACCCTATAGTTGCATAAAATTATGTATTCGTGTATTCAATCTATAGCGTTACAACGAAAACCATTGCCGGTATTGGCTGATTCTGGATACGACTCGACTGTCTTCGACCCTTAGCTCAGACCGAAGGGAGCTCGCCGAAGTCTGGATGTTTTTGGACTTCACTCTTAGAGTATTCCTGAATATCCCCGCTATAGACGGGATCTTCGACCAGCATCCAGCATCTCTCCGAGGCGTAGGCTCTCTACGAGCCGGAGGCCAGCATCGATCTCGTAAAAGCGACTGTCTTAAGCCTATCGGCATAAATAGTTATACAGATTAATGCAACGTTAGGGTTAACGTTGGAGTACAAGGAGTAACAGCAATGCGATATGCATCTATAGTAATTGCACTGGCTCTGATGCTGGTTCCGTTCATATCTTCAGCGGAATATTACAAATACAAGGACGAGTCCGGTGTCCTGCGCTATACTGATGATTTGAACGAAATTCCGAAAGATCAGCGCCCAAATATGGATGCCTACAGCGAGCCGGCCGATTTCATCACACCGGAACAGGAGCAGCAAAAGGTTGAGGATGCGGAGAAAGCACAAAAGGATGCTGAAGCGAAAAGAGTTAAAGAGAAAGATGCAATGCGCGTAAAGCTGGACAATACCAAAATCGCTCTGGACAAAGAATATGAAGAACTTAATAAGGCCAAGCAGGACCTGGTCGACGCCCGGGCGGATGCAATCAAAAACGCAGCAGACACCAAGGCTCACCAAGAGAAAGTACTTCAGCTTAACGAGCGTATCAAGGACTTTCAAAATCGTCGTCAGGCGTTTGCCAAAGAGGTGGATGCCTATAATGCGCCGCAAGGGGAGTAACCCACATTGCTCATAAAGAACATCAAAGTGATAGAAAAACTAGTTTTTTGTCTGTTGGCGATATTGATTGTTCCGATTTTTGTTGCCAATAGTTTTGCTGGTGTTGAATGGGATATCCAAAAAACGATAAAAATGGATCAGCCGCCGGTTGATGTTGCTGTTTCTGCGGATGGAAAGCGAATTTTCGTACTTAGCGAGACCGGCGAGATATTGATCTATGCGCCGGACGGCAAGCTGCAAGACAAAATCGGCGTCGGCAGTCACATCGATCAAATTGAAATCGGTCCGCAAGAAGACATGCTGCTGCTCAAGAGCAGGAGCAACCAGACCCTTGAAATCCTGGTGATCGATTTTATCCAGAAGATCAACACCTCCAACTCGCCGTTCAAAGGACCGGCGGATGCGCCCGTGGTGATCGCTGTTTTCAGCGACTTTCAGTGAAAGTACTGCGCGCGGCTTGTGCCGCGGCTTGAGCAGGTGCTCAAGGACAATCCTGAAAAAGTTAAGCTTGTTTTTAAGAATTTTCCACTGCGCAACCACCAATATGCCGCATCGGCCGCCATGGCGGCCCTGGCGGCCGATGCCCAGGGAAAATTCTGGGAATTTCACGACCGGCTTTTTGCCGATTTCAATCATATCAACGATCAAAAGATCAAAGATATCGCCCGGGAACTGGGCTACAAAACCGCTGAATTCGAAAAGCAGATGGCTGATCCCGGGATATTGTCAAGGATCAGGCAGGACCTACAGGACGGAACCGCGGCAGGAGTCCGAGGTACCCCCACGGTCTTTATTAATGGAAGGCGTTTGAAAAACAGGTCCCTTAAAGGATTTCAGGATCTTATTCATAAAGAATTGCAGAAAATGCAGAAAACAGATAATTGACACCAACCCCTCATTTCTATATACTGAAATATCCGAATTCGGACAAACTGTAATCAAGACTTGATGCTTGATGCTTGATACTTGATGCTTGATGCTTGATACTGGATACTGGATACTGGATAAAATAAGGACAACTTCCTTTTAAAATCCAGTATCCTGAAACCAGCATCCAGTATCTTTTCCATAAAGGTATCATATCGTGTTATAAAATTTTTTTCCGCAAAATACACAAAATGTACTTCATACTTAATTTATGAAACCTGCAAAGAAAACAAAGAAAAAAAATGATTCGGGCAATCCCTTTTCCGTGGAAAATGTATGCCAAACCCTTCTGGAAAACGGTCTGGTGACAGATGCCGAGGTAAAGAAGATTTACAGGAAAAAGGATGCCGTCCGCGAGAAGCTGGAGCGGCTACGAGCCCAGCGCCTGGCATCCTCGCGTGTCGAGTTCAAGATACTCAACCCCATCACCATTGTGGATGTTATCGTTTCCCTTGAGTTGAGCAGGGCCGATAACCGTGCCTGGCCGCTGGATGAAGAAATCATTTTCCAGACCCTTGCCAAAAAATGGGAGATTGCGTATAAAAAGATCGATCCCCTCAAACTGGACCTCAACGTAGTGACCACCACCATTCCGCGTACCTTTGCCATGAGACACCTGGTTCTGCCTATCGATATAACCGACGGTTATCTGACTGTGGCCACCTCCAACCCCTTTAATGTTGAGGTCGTTGAAGACATTACGCGTGTTACCCAGTTGAAGGTCAAGACGGTTGTCAGTTCCAAAACCGATATTATCAAGTCCATCGATGAGTTTTTCGGCTTCAAGCGCTCCATTTCCATGGCAGAGGACATGTTCGCCACAAAGGGAGTCGATCTCGGTAACCTGGAACAGTATGTTAAATTAAAATCGGCCGATGAACTTCCGCCCCATGACCAGCACATTGTGAATGCCGTCAACCACCTGCTTGTCTACGCCTTTGACCAGAAGGCCAGTGATATCCATATCGAGCCCAAGCGGGATGAAGTTCAGGTGAGGATGCGGATCGACGGCGTTCTGCATACCGTGTATAAACTTCCCAAAAAAGTTCACAACGCCATCATCAGCCGGATAAAGGCCCTGTCCAGGCTGGACATGGCGGAAAAACGCAGGCCTCAGGACGGACGGATCAAGACCGACAAGGGCGGTGTGGAAGCCGAGATTCGGGTTTCCACGGTTCCGGTAGCGTTTGGGGAGAAGTTGGTGATGAGACTCATGGACCCGGATATCCTTTTCCAGGACTTACGCGGGCTGGGCTTCACCTCCACGGATTTGGAACGTTACAATCAATTTATCAGAATGCCCCATGGAATGGTGCTGGTCTGCGGCCCCACCGGCAGCGGTAAATCGACCACCCTTTACTCGACGCTCAAAACTCTTTCAACCCCTGAAATCAACATTACGACCATAGAAGACCCCATTGAAATGATCAACGAAGAGTTCAACCAGATCGCGGTACAGCCGGCGGTGGATATTACTTTCGCAACGATCGCCAGAACGATTTTGCGTCAGGATCCGGATATTATCATGATCGGGGAAATGCGTGATCTGGAAACGGCGGCAAGCGCCATCCAGGCGGCATTGACGGGGCACTTGGTGTTATCTACGCTGCATACCAACGATGCGCCCTCCGTGGTCACCCGGCTTTTGGATCTGGGGACCCCTGCATTTATGATTCAAGCCACATTGGTGGGTATTCTGGCCCAGCGACTGGTTCGAGTGATCTGCAAGTTTTGCAAAGAATCCTTTGAAATCGATGCGGAAGAGTTGATAAGCATGCGGCTGGATGTGGGCAAAAAAGGTCGATTAACTCTTTATCAAGGAGAGGGGTGCATACGCTGTCGCAATACCGGTTATCGGGGCAGGTCCGGCATCTATGAGGTTCTCCCGTACACAGACTCCTTAAAGGAACTAACGACCGCCGATGTCGATATCGCCAAGCTTACCCGCAAGGCCAACGAAGAGGGTATGATCAACCTCAGGGACAATGCAATCGAGAAGCTGGCGGAGGGAATTACTACTTACCAGGAGGTGCTCAGGGTTACCTGGGAACAAACCTAACCTGCATTTCTCACGAGCAGAGCGGCCCGGGAACTGTGTTATTCAGCCCTCGAAGTAAAACACTACGTCTTCAGGCTGAAATGCCTTGTTCCCGGGCCGCTCTGCTCATGAGAAATGCAGGTTATTCGCATGTTTTGTGAAAAAAATCTAAAGTGAACGAATCAGTCAAGTGAAAAAAGGAAAATCGGGTTTAACCCGATTTTCCTTTTTTGGAGTTCGCCGAAGGCGGACGTTATATAAAATCGCGCAGCGATTTTATATGCGATTTTACTCGGTTGGACTGCTGAAGGTTGCGCCGGGGTATACCGTCTTTTCCGAGCCGGTTATAATCACCGTTGAAGTAGTAAGTTCGGTGTGAAGAACCAGCAGCGAACCGTAAGTCATCGGTGTCAGGAGAATCTCTTGTTTTCTCTTTTGACCGATTTTCCCCCTTGGCTGGTAAGATATATTATAAGACTGTCCTTTTTCTACCCCGTCTTTCTGCCCCTTGTTGATGAATGCTACCGTATTGGTGGCCATAATGCTATCATGTTCTTCAGTTAAAAGGATTTTTCCGTTGAGTCCGGGCTGGCTTGCAGCCAGGATTATTTTTGGATCCCTTTTTTTATATGGCATCAATAGATCATCGATTCTAATGGCGCGAAAGGATCGTATTACTTTGGCTATGGCAAAACGGGGTTCTTTGTTGATGATTTCGACGACACCTGTCAGATAATGCTGTTTTCCTATGCGCGCCTTTGTCTTTTTGTCGGTCAGGGGGGCCAACGTTCGATATACGGTGTATTTGCCCCCCAATGCGTACGGCGTGTCTTTCTGTTGCATGATGTAAGTCAGATCCCCGGTACTGATCAGTCCTTTATCATCTTTTACTTTGAAGATGTAACCGTGGGGAGTGACAGGTGGTTTGCTGATAAATCCAATGCTGTCGATGGGCGAATAGTAGTAATAGGGCAGTTTTGCGGGCGGTTCCGACCCTCTTTGAGAGCGCGGCCACCTTGCAGCCGTTTTGTCAACATAGCCTTCGGCTCCCTGTTGAAGATAGAGGCGAATGCGCATGCCCGGGTATATTCGGTGGGGATTCATGATCTGGTTGTTATCCTTCCATAAATCAGGCCATAGCCATGCAGAATCGGAAAAACGCTGTGAAAGGTCCCAGAGTGTGTCGTTTTTTTGAACGGTGTAGTAAAAACCGGACTCATGGTCTACCGTTGCGTTGGGTTGCTGTGCCGCAAGATGAAACGGGAAAAAGATCATAGAGAAAAAAATAATCAAACACGTAAACACCCGGAAAATGTGATTGCTAAACATCTGAACCCCCAATTTTTTCATCATTGTTAGAAACTCAGCTATTTATAACTAATTATCCTGATTAGCGGTTTTTGTCAAGCTTTCCAATAATTAAGCTAATAGTTCACCGCAGAGTCGCAAAGGACGCAAAGACAATGAATATTTTTCTTTCTGCTGAGAGGGCAGAAAAAAACTGTTGTTTTAAGCTCATAGAGTACTAATCTGATAATGGATGTCAACAAATTAAGCAGTAGAATCATCGGAGCGGCTATAGAGGTACGCAAATCCCCTGGACCTGGTCTGCTTGAATCCGCATACGAGGAATGCATATGTTACGAGCTGAGTATAGGAGGCTTATCATTAGAAAGACAGAAGCCTTTAGCTGTCCAGTATTTAGAAGAATAATCCGTTTGCGATGGATCTTTTTGCTTTCCGACTCCCTGTCCCGCTAAAAGCGGGGTTAGCGGAAAGCAAAAAAATATAACCCTTTGCGCTCTCTGCGACTCTGCGGTGAACTATTACTAATTAAGCTATTCGGATATTCGTACGAAAAATTCGGGCAAAAAAAAAGCCTCCATGCTGCAGGAGCATGGAGGCTTTTGACAAACAATATCAAAGGGGCATGGTTACATCATGCCACCCATTCCGCCCATTCCGCCCATTCCGCCCATTCCGCCGCCGGGGGGCATGGCCATTTCCTGTTTATCTTCGGGTTTGTCCGCGACCATAGCTTCCGTGGTCAGCATCAGCGAGGCAACGCTGCCGGCATTTTGCAGTGCATAACGGACCACCTTGGTCGGGTCGATCACACCGGCTTCAATCAAGTCTTCATATTTTCCGGTTTCGGCGTTAAACCCAAAAGCACCTTCTCCCTGTTTTACCTTATCAATGACAACGGAGCCTTCAAAGCCGGCGTTGTTGGCAATCTGGCGCAGGGGTTCTTCGATGGCGCGCATGACAACTTTTACACCCAGCTTTTGATCCGCCTTGATTTTGATTTTATCGAGGGCATCCAGACAACGGACCAGGGCAACACCGCCCCCGGGTACAATACCTTCTTCCACCGCAGCCCGGGTAGCATTCAATGCATCTTCAACCCGCGCTTTTTTCTCTTTCATTTCGGTCTCAGTGGCTGCGCCGACATTGATGACGGCAACACCGCCGATCAGCTTGGCGAGGCGCTCTTGCAATTTTTCACGATCATAATCAGAAGTGGTCTCATCGATCTGAGCCCGGATCTGTTTTACACGGCCTTCCAGAGCCTGGCGCGAACCAGCGCCGTCAACGATAGTTGTGTTATCTTTGTCAATGGAGATGCGCTTGGCCTGACCAAGATCGGTCAAGGCGAGATTTTCAAGTTTGATGCCCAGGTCTTCGGAGACTACCTGGCCGCCGGTCAGAATAGCGATGTCTTCGAGCATGGCTTTTCTGCGGTCGCCAAAACCGGGAGCCTTGACGGCCGCCACATTCAGGGTGCCTCTCAGCTTGTTTACGACCAGGGTGGCCAGTGCTTCGCCTTCGACATCCTCGGAAAGAATCACCAGCGGTCGGCCCATTTTGGCGATCTGCTCAAGGATGGGCAAAAGATCTTTCATATTGCTGATCTTTTTTTCGTTAATGAGAATATAAGGGTCTTCTAATGCGACAATCATCTTCTCCGGATCGGTTACAAAATAGGGCGAAAGGTAACCGCGATCGAACTGCATACCTTCCACAACCTCAAGGGTGGTCTCCATGGCCTTGGCCTCTTCAACGGTAATGACACCCTCTTTGCCGACCTTGTTCATGGCTTCGGCAATGATGTTGCCGATGGTTTCGTCATTGTTGGCCGATATGGTGCCGACCTGTGCGATTTCGCGCTGATCTTTGGTGGGCTTGCTCAAACTGTGCAGTTCCTTAACCGCAACCTCAACGGCCTTGTCAACACCGCGTTTGATGGCCATGGGATTGTTGCCGGCGGCAACCAGTTTTTGTCCTTCTTCATAAATTAACTTGGCCAGTAAAGTGGCCGTGGTGGTTCCGTCACCAGCCATGTCGCTGGTTTTGCTGGCCACCTCTTTTACCATCTGGGCGCCCATGTTTTCAAATTTGTCTTCAAGTTCGATTTCCTTGGCCACCGTTACACCGTCTTTGGTAATCGTGGGAGACCCCCAGGATTTATCAATAACAACGTTCCTGCCCTTGGGACCGAGAGTTACGACAACCGAATCAGCCAGCGTTCTTACACCGTTCAGCATGGCTTCACGGGCTTTCATACCATATTTTATTTCTTTAGCCATCTTGGTCTATCCTCCGTTTATTTTTTTAAAATTATTCGATGACGCATAGAACTTCTTGTTCACTCATGATCAGGTATTCTTCACTTCGACTTTGGTTTCCTGTCCACTTCGATGACGCAGAGAACTTCTTGTTCACTCATGATCAGGTATTCTTCACCTTCAACATTGATCTCCTGCCCGCCATACTTTCCGAACAAAATGCGATCGCCTGTTTTGACTTCAAGAGGGACACGTACGCCATCATTATTCAGCGCGCCCTGGCCGATCGCAACAATTTTTCCTTCGGCCGGTTTTTCCTTGGCGGTATCCGGGATAATGATTCCTCCCTTGGTGACTTCTTGTTCCTCGACGCGTTTTACCAAAATTCGGTCATTCAAAGGTCTAAGTTTCATTTTTCAAATTCTCCTTTTACATTAGATCATTAGAAATGTTGTTATAGAACTCCAATTTGTTTTTTTTGATATTGCCGGAAATGGATGGGAAAGGCCTTAATTTTCCAGCACACTGAAGTTGTACGAAAAAATAATCACATATTTTTGTTTGTAAAGGGGTTTATGGAAATTTTTTGATTTTTCTAATAAAACCATGTGTATCTGTAATTATCAGCCTGGATGACAACCTGATTCTATTTAGAGCCGCTTCGCTTTGAATACGCCCGGAAGGCTTTTCAGAACGGTAAGGTCGGCAAGCAGTGCCGACATATTATGAAGTTGTATCGGCAGATTTTCCCGTTTTAGTTTTACTGCTTTTTGACTCGCTTGTATCTGTAGACGGTGCTTTAGCTGCAGATGGTTCTTTAGCCGCCTTTTCTTGGGTGGTGGAAGTGTTTCCGGATTTGCCGGCATAGTCGGTTACATACCATCCGGTCCCTTTGAGATGAAAACTGCTATGGGAAATAAGTTTTTGCAGCTTTCCGGAACAATGGTGGCATTTTTTCAGTGGTTTGTCGGAAAATTTCTGAAGAACTTCACCGATTTTTCCGCATTGCATGCATTGGTATTCGTAAAGGGGCATCTGTTAAGGGTCTCCTGGTTTCAAAATTGTTAAGCAGCTTTTTTGAATCTTATCTAATATATTGAATATTTATGTATTGTCAAGGCCCAGGCGGACATTTCCTAAAAATAAAATCGGAAAGCGATTTTATTTTTATTGAATATTCAAATCGTCAATCGGTTGTCGCCATTTGTCGTAGAATTTCAATACTTTGACCAATCCGGGGATGCCAACCGGGCCGAGAATTTCACGCGTTATTTCATGAACACGCGTCTCTTCCGCTGCTATTTCATTTTGAGAAGCATCAAAGCCCTGAAGGAATTTGCTGAATCTGACGATATGAATTAATTCATGGGTCACAATATAGAGGATAAACGGTAAAAGTTTAATGCCCGGTGATTGGGAGATTGCCGCCAGGATAGCATGGTCCTGGAGACATATTTTGTAAAAATCGTATGCTGCGGAACTTAAAGATGCATCTTTGCGCTGCCCTTGATAACGGATAACCTGAGCAAAGGGTCCGGAAACGGTCTCCTCGGGGTTGAGGTCTGCCATGGTTTTAATATCGTATCTGCGGCTAAGCCACTGACTGGCGGACATCTTGTAGAAATTGCTCACAAGTTCTTCAGACATGGCAACGCCGTTGTTAACGACGGCAATCTGATCTGGGTTGAAAGTTTCAAGGTTTTCCATGGAAATTTTTAAAAAAACTGTAGACAAACAAATTTGAATCATGTAAAAAGCTACTCTTATTGGGTAAAAATAAAATGAAATTGGAGGTGATCTGTTGGGTAGCGTTGTTAAAAAACGAAGAAAAAAAATGAGAAAGCATAAGCACAGAAAACTTTTAGCTCGTACACGCCATCAAAGAAGAAAGGGCAAATAATATTGAAGCTCCCTGCAATCTTACCATGGCGGGCAGGGGAATGCGCTTGTTATTGCCGTTTGGTTCGCTTTTCTTAAATATAAAGAAGCACCAAAGCCGTTTTAAAAGGTCTTGGTGCTTTTCTACCTTATGGGGCATACCCTTTAAGATATTTAAAGAACTCCGAGTCCGTTGAAATCACTAACGAACTGTCTTTGCCAAGGGCTTCACCGTAGATTTCAAGCGTTTTGATAAACGAGTAAAAATCAGGGTCGACGCCATAGGATTCCGCGTATAAATTGGTTGCCTCGGCATCGGCTTTACCTTTTAACGTTTGGGCTTTGCGGTAGGCTTCGGAAGTGATTTGCTTCAATTCTTTTTCTTTATCCCCTAATATCTTGCGGGCCTCACCTTTACCTTCGGATCTAAATTTTTCTGCAATCTGTCTACGCTCGGCGATCATGCGGCCGTAAACCGAATTTCTGACCTGCTCGACATAATTAATGCGTTTGATCTTCACGTCGACCACTTCAATGCCGAATTTCGACAGTTTGGGCTGGGCCTGTTCCAGGATCTGCTTGGTAATTTCTTCTCTGCCGATGGTGATGTGAAATGATTTTGGATCTTTAGATTCTTCAATACCGTGCTCAAAAGTATCCATGCCCCGGTTGGTCTGGCGCACCGCTTCAATCAGCCTGTTTTCGGTGATCAAGTTTCTAACCGCAGGGTCGATAATATCATCCAGCCGCCCCTGGGCACTGATGGTGTTGTTGACTGTCTGAAAGAATTTAACAGGATCGACAATTTTCCAGCGGGCAAAGGTGTCGACCCAGATATAGGTTTTATCCAGGGTGGGGATCTGTCCGGGATCACCGTCCCATTCCTGAAGATTTTTAGGAAAATAGGTCGCCTCCTGAACAAAGGGAATCTTAAAATACAGACCGGAGGCCTGCTTGGGCGTGCCCACTACTTTTCCGAATTGGGTCACAACCACCTGTTCGGTTTCATCCACCACATAGGCGGAGAAATAGGCAAGGGCAATGACAGCAGCTGCAACGATTAATAAAGCACCTTTAGTTTTCATTATTTTATACCGTTTTGTTTTCCGAGGTTAAGCAGTGGCAAGAGGTTCTTCTGATCATGATCTACGATATATTTGTCCCCAAGTTTGGGGAAAAGTTCTTTCAGCATTTCAAGATACAGACGCCGTCTGGTAACGTCCTTGGCTTTTGCGTATTCTTTAAAGATAGCATCAAATCTGGAAGCATCACCTTTAGCCCGGTTGATGCGGTCAAGGGCATAGCCTTCGGCGGCCTTGATGGTCCTTTCAGCCTCTCCCCGGGCGGCCGGGATCGCTTTGTTGTAGTCTTCCTGGGCCTGATAAATCATTTTTTCCTTTTCCTGGATAGCCTGGTTGACTTCATTGAATGACGCCTGCACCGGTCCGGGAACATTGGTCTTTTTCATCTCAATAGTGACGATATGGATACCGGATTCGGCATTGTCCAGTTCTGCTTGCAGGACAGTCCTGGCTTCAACGGCGATTTCTTCCCGCTTGCTGATAACCTCATTGATGCTGCGGTCGCCCACAACCAGGCGCATGCCCGCTTCCGACATATCAACCAGCAGCCGGCGAACATCCGCAACTTTAAACAGAAAGTTGTAAGGATCCTTAATCCGGTACTGGACGATCCAGGGCACCAGGGCCACATTCAAGTCACCGGTCAGCATCAGAGATACGCTGGAAGTTTCACTGCCGGATAAAGACCGTGTGCGCCCTTCCTGGCGGGTGGAACGGAAACCGAATTCTTCCTTGTAAACGCGGCGAACCTTAACCTTGGTAACCTTTTCAATTCCAGCGGGCAGCTTGAAATTAAGACCAGGCTGATTGGTGCGGACAAATTTGCCGAAGCGCTGGACAACACCGACTTCATCCACGCCGACCGTAAAAAATGTTGAAGTACCGAAAAAAATAATAATAAGAAGTAGAATCAACAGCGAGCCGCCCGGCAATTTGAACTGCTTGAATTTTTGAACAAAATCATTGACCTGAGGAGGAATACCGCCTCCGCTTCCGCCTCCGCCTTTGCGTTGTTGCTGCTTTTTAAGTTTTTCCCAATCCCAACTCATGTTTTAATCCTATTGGTTTAAGAGGCAATTTCAAAACATCATTTTTAAAAATAGTTACAAAATGCGTTTTCATAACTAGCTGTACGAATTGTTAACTTTACTAAATTATGTTACCAAACCATGCAAGTCAAGCAAAAAGCAGAAGGAAGATTATGAAACATAGGCTGCCTGGTTTTTCTTGACAAGCGAACCGTTCCCTTTGTAGTCCTTTAGTTGTGAAATTGGAGTTTTCCGGCAAAAAGTTTAAAAACAATCACGCGCGAAGCACCCGACGAGGGAAAAACACCCCGATACGACAGGCTCTGCCTACGGGGCAGGCGAAATATTGAAAGTACGAAATAGCTGTACGTTTTAGAAATTATTTTCGCCTGCAACGAAAAACAAATCACTTTGGCTAGATTTTTTTCGTGCTTTCGTTTTTTCGTGCTTTCCCGCCTGCCAAAGTCTTGTACGGCGGACAGGCGTGATAAATTTCTTTACTTGGTTTCGACGCGTTTGGGTTAGGGGATGAAAAGAAGAAAAAACGTTAAAGAGTTTACACAAATCGGAAATGTTATCAGCAATGTCCTGCGGTCCTACCGCCATGAGGCCGATGAAGGCCTGGCTCAGATCTGGAATCTTTGGGATCGTGCTGTCGGAGAGAATATCGCTAAAAATGCCCGGCCGGAGGCTTTTAAGGGGAAGTTGCTTTTAGTGAATGTAACCAGTTCAGCCTGGGCCCATGAACTGCAATTTTTAAAAAGCGATATCATAGCAAAAGTCAACGAGGTGTTGGGCAAAGCCCTGGTCGAAGAAATAAAATTCAAGGTTGGACCGGTATAAACCAGAGAATCGTCAAAGTAAACTCTAACTGATTCAGATAGAAGCGATTTGCTTTCTCGGATACGGCACTAAAATTCCAAATCACAATATTCAAATTACAAACAATATCAAAATTCCAAATTTCAATCGTTTGAGCTAGAGGCTCTTGACAGGTGACCAAAACATTTCAATCACTTATTGGATGTCTCGTCGTCATTTTATCTGTTTTGAATTTTGAATTTCGGTCATTGATATTTATTTGAGATTTGTATTTTGGTGCTTGAAATTTTTATAATTTTCATAAGCCAGTAACTTTATTTATTCCAAGCAATTACCTGTTTAAATGACGTGGCCCTGCGGTATAGACATGGATTCATTGACTCAAGATGCTTTTTTTAACGGCCGTATTCAAGTCAAGCAGCATCGCAGCGGCTACCGCTTTTCCATTGATGCTGTTTTAATTGCCGGCCATGCCAAGCCGCGTCCCGAAGATACGGTACTGGATCTGGGTACGGGTTGCGGCATAATTCCCATGATACTGGCATATCGTCATCCGGCAATAAAAGTATATGGAATTGAGGTGCAGCCGCAACTGGCCGAGCTTGCCGCCCTTAATGTTGAAGAAAATAATATGGGTGATCAGATTTCAATTCTTTGTATGGATATGAAAACGTTGCAATCTGATACGATTTCCGGGCCGGTGGATCTGGTAATAAGTAATCCCCCTTTCAGGAAGGCCGAATCAGGAAGAATAAATCCTAACCAACAGCGGGCAATTGCCCGGCATGAAATTAAGGCCACCATTTTTGATGTCGTTGAAACCGCCCGTCGCATGCTGCCTCTTGCGGGACGCTTTATTACAGTTTATCCGGCTGAGCGCATAACGGATATTCTTTCGCAAATGCGCAGTGCGGCTATTGAGCCCAAATTTGTGCGAACGATCCATTCAGACACAAATACTGAAGCGAAGCTGATTTTAGTGGGAGGGAGCAAAGGAGGGCGCCCGGGGGTAAAAACCTCTGGAGTCTTGGGCATGGGCACATTAGGATCGTAAGCGCGAATCTCGACGCGGTAACGCCCTACCGGCACGCCGATGTCTCCTATATAGGCAAGGCCGGGATGTTCCCAGGTGTCGCGTAGTAGTGCCTTATTGCGTGGGCTCTCGGCAAGCGACGTATATTCAT
>JAQYVG010000072.1 GCA_030145595.1 Desulfobacterales bacterium
AAACAACAGATTTGCTTTACGATGGGCAATCGTTTGCTATGCAACAATTACGGCATATGTCTGTTCTTACTAACGGAGCCCTAATACACTCAAACAGCACACGCTTTAAAAAAAGATCATCCATTCCGCTGACGGATAATGCTCTATAATAAAAACTACCCGACCTCTAATCTAACTTGGCATAATGCCGAAGTCATAGGGAAAAGTGATGAGGGAGTATTGGAGTAGGGGAGTGATGGGTTAAAAAGCATATGGTTCGGCGAAAGGTTCCGGAAAGCATGGATAACCAATACTCCAGTACTCCAGCACTCCAATACTCCAGCATTCCAGCTCCCAATTTACTTTACCTGGTCGTTTGCTATGAGTCCGTCGCGCAAATAGACAATCCTGCGGGCATACTCCATGACCATGTCATCGTGAGTAGAAAAGATGAAAGTTACCTTTTTCTTCTCGTTCATTTGCTTCATGATTTCCAGCAGTCCCATTCCGGTCACGGAATCCAGGTTGGCGGTTGGTTCGTCCGCCAGAACAATTGAAGGATGGGACACGATGGCCCTGGCTACAGCCACGCGCTGCTGCTGGCCGCCCGAAAGCTCGGCCGGACGCCGGTCATACATGCCTTCCAGCCCCACTTCATCGAGGATTTTTTTGGCCCGATCTCGTCTTACATTTGGTGCAACTCCCTGGAGCAGCATGACATATTCGACGTTTTCTATGGCAGACAGAACCGGTATGAGATTATAAGACTGAAATACAAACCCTACCTTGTGCAGACGCAGGTTAGCTAATTGTGACTGGTTCATTTTATCAAATTCGTTTCCGTCAACGACAATACGCCCGGAATCTGCCAGGTCCAGACCGCCGATCATATTCAGCATGGTAGTTTTACCTGAACCGGATGGTCCGGCCAGGGCTACAAAACTGCCCTTATCGATAGCAAGGCTTACGCCTTTGAGCGCCTGAACGTCCACTTTACCTTGTTGGTAAGTTTTTCTAACGTCGTTACATTCCACGATGTTCATAATTTTTATATTCCCTTTGGTCATTTGCATAAAAAAGAGCGCTAAGCTTAAAGAGCGCTTTGCTTGAGGAGCGCTTCGCTTGAAGAGCGCTTCGCTTGAGGGAAAAGACCCTTCAAGGCCGCCAGGCCGCTCCTCAAACGAAGTGCTCCTAACGCACAGTATTCCAATGACAAATGACAAGTGTCCAATGGCAAATCCGTTATGTTTGGGTCAGCGCTTCAACCGGTGTGAAGCGGGCTGCTTTTATCGCCGGATAAAGGCAAACCAGAAGACCCAGGACAAATACCACTAAGTTGGCCGTAATCGCATCTTTGGCGTAAATTACCGGATAAAGCATGCGGGACATACCGGCAAATTCCGTACCGGCGGCAAGGGCGGAAAGATCGATGCCTCTTTCCGACAGGGCCAAGACACTCACAAAACCCAAAATGTTACCGACAGCCATACCCAGCAGCAGGATTAAAAATGCTTCCGTAAGGACTTCTCTAATGATCCAAAACGGCTTCATGCCCAGGGCCTTGAGCAGACCGAATTCTCGCATGCGTTCGAATACCGCCATCAACGTTGTATTGACAATACCGAAACCCATAGCAATAAAGATCACGACGAACCATATGTATATAAACCCATCTGATAATTTCAAATATGCATCGAGCATGGGCAGTAGATCTCTCCAGGTACTAATTTCATAGTAATTCGAGGGTAATACGCTTTGTAAGGCAGATGCCAACCGACTGTTGTCCAGGCTGTTTGGCAGAACAATGGAGAATTCCGAAACGCT
Organism: Desulfobacterales bacterium; assembly: GCA_030145595.1. Lineage (GTDB taxonomy): Bacteria > Desulfobacterota > Desulfobacteria > Desulfobacterales > UBA11574 > Desulfatibia_A. The sequence continues at coordinate 1,804 of JAQYVG010000072.1, forward strand.
GTTTTTTAATTGCAGCATTTGCTGAGCCGCCGGCATGGTTACAAAGGCGAACCGTTTTTCCGTGGACTGCATCTCAGCCCTGAAGGTCCCGACGATTCTAAAGGCCCGCGAAGCGATGTCTCGATCTGGGGTAGGGGACATCAACACCAGCTTGTGGCCGATTTTAGTTTCAAACCTATCCAGCAAAGCCCTGCCGATCACAATGCCGTAAGTGTCATCCGGTACAAGGTATCGTCCCTGGTTAATTGCCTGGCCGATGAATGAAACTCCGGCTTCACGTGCTGGATGGATCCCCACCAGGGTGATACCGCTGGAATGCCTGGCATTGCTGGCAACGGCGTTGACCCGAACTCTGGAAGTCCAGATAGCATTTGGGGGAAGAATCTTTTCAAAGGCAGCTTCCACCTCTTTGGGATCGGTTATGCTGTTTTCGACAACCGGGTCGTGGCGATAGCCCTTACGGTGAATCTGGATATTTCCGGTGAGGGTAGCTATGCTGTTTTTGATCATGCCGACTTCTACGCCCCTCATCAGAGCTCCCGCAAATATCATGTTCCAGACACCGATAACTACTGCAAGCAAGATAACGGCCGTCCGCCTGGGATTACGCCAGATGTTGCGCCAAGCCAATTTGAAATACATTTTCCCCAATATTATGATTATTTTATTGTTTGGTAATGTCCGTTGATAGTTGTCATTTGTCCGTCGTAAAGGATGAAAAAGGCTGTTAATTTGTTAGATATTAACGAATCTTTTACAAGTTTATGATTGCCCTTTGTGTATGCAAATACAACTGAAACCTGACAACTGACAACGAGCATTACATGTGTCCCAGTGCTTCTACCGGGCGCAGCCTCCTGACCTTCAGGGCAGGGTACAAAGCTGCCAGAAATGTAATCAGCAGCACTACAGCCGGTCCGCTGATCGCCGAAATCAGTGATAACTGTGGGTGTATCCGTCCGGAGATACCATACTGTTTCAGAATTTCCGAGGAGCCGGCAATATCGATACCGTGAATCTGAAAATACCAGGTGACCAGACATCCGATGATGATGCCGATGACAATTCCTACCGCCGTCATGCTAACGGATTCAATCAACAGCAGCTTGGTCAAGCGTCCGGGCGTCGTTCCCATGGCCATCAACACTCCGAACTCTTTAGTACGTTCGAAAATGGCCATTAAAAAGGTGTTTAAAATGCTGAAGGCCACCACCAGAATTAAAATGAGATAAAAAATAATCCCGCTGACCAGGTCCATTTCAATGGCCTGGCGCAACCCGGGCATAAGTTCTTCCCAGTCCATAACCACCAGGGGATGTTTCAAGTTTCTCCTGTTGATTTCTGCAGCAGTCTCATTTTTTATTTTAGCTACATGTTTCAATGATTTTCCTATAGCTACAACTTCGTGAACAGCACCGCGCATAGCAAAAACATCCTGGAAGTGCTTTAGCGGTATTTGGATGGAACTGCGGTCAAACTCATCCATTCCGGAACTGTAAACTCCCGCTATCCTTACAACGGTAGCCGCTATAGAGCCGTCCCGTCCCTGACCCAGTACGGTTAATTCATCACCCGGCCCAACGTGCAAATTTCTGGCCAAAAGGTTGCCGATCAGGGCCGGCGGTGAGGCTTGATTTTGATAGTCTTGCGGCAAATAGCTTCCCCGGCGGATCAAGCTTTTAAGAGTGGAGACTTCGGCTTCTGTGGCCGGGTCAATGCCGATCACGACAACACCGTATGTTCGTTCCTTAGAAGAAACCAGCGCGAAGGCTTTAGCCCGAAAAGTGTATGCGGCCACCCCTTGCATCTTGTAGAGAATGTTGCCGATGGCCTTCGGATTGTTCACTACCAGATGCATGCTCTGTTTATCCTGATAATCTTGGGCTTGCACCTGGATATGTCCGGTATTTATTTTTACCGAGGCATTGATCATGGTGTGATAGCTGCCGAACTGGAAAGAAAGCATAAAAACCAGCAGCAGACTGGCAAATGCGATGGCTGATATGGTCAAGATAGTTCGGCGGGGATTGCGCCAGATATTGCGCCAGGCCATTTTAACGTCAATGAACAAGTCTTCCTACCTCCTGGGGTTTTTTAAATTAGACAGCGTAAAAAAACCGGCCGGCAGACTCTCTTTGAAGGTGATCATTTTATGTTCCACAATGGTGTACTTACCTTTTTCATCAGCTTTTTGCATGATCCACTTTTTAGGATACAGCTTGCCGTCCATTGTTTGAATTTCCATAAAATTCAGAATTTTGACCAGCTTCAGATCCTCATCATAAAAGGCCTGTTCCAAAAAAATATTATCTTCTCGAATCTTGAGTCTCTGCATGCCCCAAACCTCCGGGGCTTTGGGTTTTGGTATCGACTCAATAATATAGACGGTTTTTCCCTCATGGGTTTCAGTACCTGTAACCGCATGAGTATATTCATTAATCAGGTTGTCGGACTTGGCCAAGTCGTTATTGGAGAAATCAGATCCCATCCAGGATTGGGACATCATCGAAGGCGGCAGCTTGATTACCCGGTTGACCTTGGGATTATACATCCACATCTCGCGACCTTTTTTCAGGGTGCCGTTGCCGTTGTCTTTGGGAGGGGCTATAATTGTAAACAGACTCTCTTTTTCACCCAGGGTCCAGGCCTTGATAGTGACGACCCGCTGCCAGTCCGGACGATGAACGGTCATCTTCACCAGAGAGACAGAGGCCTTGTCCCTTAAATAGTTGAAAGCGGCCTCTACCAGAACCTGGCCGTCCTGTGCTTTAGCAGGGGCCTGAAGCCCGAAGATGGTAAATATGCTTAAAAACAGAATCACAACGGACAGTTTTGGTGTATGAAGGCCTTGTGTCATTTAAGTCTCTTAATTGTAAAGTTTGTAACTTATCAATAAGTTAGGGTTTAGAAAATCGTCGGGCTTTAGCGCGGCAAAGCCGCTTCATATAAAATCGCTTTAGTGATTTTATATTTAGGTTACAATTCAATTTGAACTTTGTAGGTATCGAGCGCTTCAGGCAACATGCGGCGAATGAAGACCTCCTGGTCTGCACTGGTAAGTTTACTGTAGGAAGCAAAATCCGGGTGGGATTTGGCAAGCTTAGGTTTATAGGTATTACAAAGGGCCTTGATCCTTTCAAAGAGCTTAACCATTTCAAGGAGGGTATAGCGCATGCTGGGGAAATTGTCGATCCATTCTAATCGGCGCATCATTTCAAAGCGAATCTGGTCTGCTAAAAAAAGATGAATTTCCATAACTACCATCTGATTTCTTTTTTCAAGATAATAAAATTTGGTCGCTGTTCCAAAATCGAGGGCACCCATGATAAATTCATAAAGGGCAACAGCGTTCTTTTCTCCGGGATAGGCAAGAAAATAGAGAGTTTGGGATGAAAGGTCAGTAAGCCCGGTTATTTGGCTGAATGATTCTCCAAAGCGTTTGCGCCAGGGGCCAAAAGTCCTTTTTTCCACCACTTTGGTACGATATGCATGCAGATTAACGATTTTTGCCATAATAGTTCAGCCACAAAGCCGCGAAGGCACTCAGGTGGTAAAGCCGTTGCTAATGAATCATTCCAGCCAGAGCCTTCAGAGCCATTGTGTATCCGGGTGTACCGAAGCCGGTAATTTGAGCGGTGGCAACATCGGATATCATCGATTTGTGGCGAAATGGTTCCCTTTTGTAGATATTGGACAGATGAACTTCAATCACCGGAATATCCAGCAAAAGAAGTGCATCACGGATAGCGATGCTTGTATGTGTTAAAGCTGCGGGATTAATGATAAGTCCGTTTTGATTTCCGATTGCTTCCTGGATTTTTTCAACAAGGGCGCCTTCATGATTCGATTGAAAGGTTTCTATCAAAAGTCCCAGTTTTTTGCCCAGTTCGTCAAGAGAAGCATTGATGGCTTTAAGTGTAGTTGTTCCGTAAACTTCCGGTTCTCTTTTACCCAGCATGTTCAGGTTGGGCCCATGCATGACAAGGACCTTGGGCTGACCTGTATTTAGTGCCATAATCATTTACTCCCAAGCCGGCAAAGCCGGAACCAGATTGACTATTGATGGATGAGTTCCCGAAATCTGGCGATGGTCTTTTTGTAGTCGGGGCTTCCGAAGATTGCTGATCCGGCCACAAAAACGTCGACACCGGCGTCCGAGATGTTTTTTATTGTCTTTTCGTTTACTCCGCCGTCAATTTCAATCAGGGTTGATAGTCCATTTTTCTGAATCATGCCGCGAAGGTCTCTGATCTTATCGAGGCTGTTTGGAATAAAATCCTGACCGCCGAATCCCGGATTAACGCTCATTATCATAACAATGTCAACATCTTTAAGGACCCACTCTATTGCAGATAAGGGGGTAGAAGGATTCAACACTACACCTGCACGCAGACCGATTTCCTTTATCATCTGTACGGTTCTGTGCAGGTGCACACAGACTTCAGCCTGCACGGAAATCAGACTGGCTCCTGCATCTTGAAAATCTTTAATGTAGCGTTCGGGATTTTCGATCATCAGATGGACGTCCAGGGGAAGTGCCGTCACACGCCGCGCAGCTTCAACTATCAGGGGGCCTATGGTAATATTGGGAACAAAATGACCGTCCATTACATCTATATGTATCCAGTCAGCTCCTGCAGCTTCTACAGTTCTGATTTCATCTCCGAGTTTTGAAAAATCCGCAGACAGTATCGATGGTGCAATCAGTTTCATTATCTATCTCCTAACCCGGATAAACCGAAAAATGAAAAATATCACGAAAGCACGAAAGTACGAAAACACGAAAAGAATCGGAAATTTTAAATATTAGTAACCCGCAACCCTCAACCCGTAACTCGCAACCTGTGATCCTACCATGTGTCAAAAACTTCTGTTTTGATCAGTTTGTTATCTCCATAAAGCATGACGGTTGCATTTACACTCTTTGGAATAAGCAACCAGACTTCTTCTCCCGGCTTCATTAAACCATCGAAGATATCTTGTGATAGGCCGAAGCTGTTTAACCGAACCCGAATATGTCTTTTCAAAAATCCGTTTTTAAGCCGGTACCTGAACAGGTTGACCCCATATGAGCCGGAAAAATGGGTGGGTCCTTTTTTACCTGATTTTTTATTTATGACCAGAGTGATTACGTTTCCGGCAAGCACACGATGGCCGGCCGGAGGTTCCTGTCGAACAATGGTATTTTGAGGTTTGTCTTCATCAAAAATCGAGTTTATATCTTCAAGCACCAGGTTACTTCTTTCAATCAAAGGGATGGCGTTATCCAAAGAAAGTCCTAATAGATCAGGCATCATATAAGCTTGAGGCCTCATCCCCATGCTTACAAGAAGATTGATACATCCACCGCGTGTGATCACGGTTCCCGAGGGTGGATCCTGGGCAATGATTCCATCCGTTTTGATGCTTTTGCTGTAAGTACTCGATATTTCTCCCTGGCACAAACCGTTTTCTTCCAGGTTGATCCGCGATTGCTGCACTGAAAGCCCTCTAAGATTAGGAACCAAAATAGTTTTGGCTCCTTTTGACAGTATTATCCTGATATCGCGCCCTTTTTTTATCTCCGCGCCCGGCTCCGGTTCCTGAAAAATGACGTGGTTTTTGGGTGTATCATTGCTGTACTCGGATCCTTTAACTTTGGTATTTAAACCCAGGTCAGTTAAAAATTCAAGAACGTAAACCACATTTTTTCCAACAAGGTCCGGGACAACGACGGTATCTTCGCTTTTTATGATCAGCGTGAGAGCAAAGTAGGCACTTAGCCCAACCACCAGAGCGAATGAAATAAATAAAGCAGCTATTTTTATTATGCGTCCGATCATTTTATTCGCTTTAAACGCGCCGCAAAAAAACCATCCATGTTATTAATATGAGGAGATGTTTTAAGATATCCATTTTGATCGACAAGCGAACGGGTCTTAAACGTTAGGCCTGTCGGTTTGTTATCTATAGCAAATTCTTTATGTTTATTCAAAAAGCATTTTATCACCGCTTCATTTTCCTCGGGTTCCGTGCTGCAAACAGCATAAACCATAACACCTAAAGGTTTGACAAGGTTAGCCAGATTATCCAGAAACCGTGCCTGTCTTTCATGGTAGTACGCCAGGTTTTGTTTTTCAATTACCCATTTAGCATCAGGATTCCGGCGCAAAACGCCCAAGCCTGAACATGGTGCGTCCAAAAGGATACGATCAAACATCCCGGAATGTTTTGGGATTAAGGGGTTATTCAGGTCGTGAACACGGGTAGTTGCAATCAAGATCCCAAGTCGATCCATCTCGTGCATCAGCTGTGAAAGTTTTTGCTCATCATTGTCCAGGGCGATAAGTCTGCCGCTATTTTTCATCATTTGGGCGATATGACCGGTTTTTCCTCCCAGACCGGCACAGGCGTCTAATACTGTTTCTCCAGGTTGCGGGCTAAAAAAAATGGTGACAAGCTGGGCGGCCTCATCCTGAACCTGAAAAAATCCATCTTGAAAGGACTCCATTTCTGGTATAGCTGTTTTGGGATTACTGAAAGATACACCATCCGGTGAGAAATCTGTGGGCACTATTTTTTGGGCAACGCCTTGCAGGGATTCCATTAAAAATGTTTTGGTGGTTTTAAACGTGTTGGTCCTTACTGTGATAGGCGGAATGGTGTTGACGGCATCACAGAGACGACCGGTCTCTTCAAGGCCGAAGCGATCCAGCCATCTTTCTATCAGCCATTGCGGAAATGACTTTTCGACTGCCAAGGCTGACACCGGGTTTTTTACAATATCAGGATACGGGACGTGCTGATATTCCCTGGCGGCATTACGCAAAAGGCCGTTTACATACCGTACTATCCATAGAGGCGCGGTAGACTTGGCCATTTCCACCGATGTGTTCACTGCCGCCGAGACCGGAATGCGATCTAAGCATGCGATCTGGAAAAGCCCTAGTCGCAGGATGTTCAAAATAACAGGATCGATGCGATCCAGACGGGTTTTAGAAAAATGGCCGATTATCCAATCGAGCCGTCCCCGCCACCTCAGAACGCCGTATACGAGGGCATAAAGTAATTTCCGATCCTTGCTTGTAAGACGGGTTGCTTTGCCGAGAACAGCATCCAATACACTATCTAAAGTTTGCTGTTTTTTGTCCAGAGTATTCAAAATTAACAGCGCAGTTTTTCGAGCAACATCCGTCATTTAAATGTCATTTGTTAAATATTTAGTTGCATGATTATAAAGCTTGTTTTATTGCCACCAAGATAATCAAGAGTGAGCAGTCATCAGTGAGAAGTGATCAGTAAGGAAAACTGATTACTGATAACCGATAACTGATCACTGATATTTGTGTCTTTGCCTGCCCCGTTAAATCTGAAAGCTATTTAACCGGGGTGCCTTTGTGGCAAATATATATTGGTTCTCTCCGAGGCGTAGGCTCTACGAGCCGGAGGCCGGTTTATCCGGGTTAGGTTAAGACATCCCCGGGAATTATATTGTAGCCCCGCAGAAAGTCTTTTGTCAAAAGACGCTTGCCTGATGCTCCCTGAATTTCCAGAATTGACAGGGCTCCTTTTCCAGTGGAAACGCGCAGTTCGTCGGGAAAACTCTTGATTACAGTGCCCGGAAGCTCATCAACTTCCATGGGGATGGGGCCGGCCTTAAATATTTTAAGACGTTTATCCATGTGGAAGGTAAATGCGCCGGGCCAGGGGGTCATCCCGCGTATAAATGTATCAAGGGATGCGGCCGGCATTTGCCAGTTAAGATGACCGTCTTTCTTTTTAAGCAAAGGTGCATAGGTCGCCCGGGCATGATCTTGAGGGGCAGGATTTAAGCCTTTAGTTCCAATAGTTTTGAGGGTTTGGATGAGAAGGTCGGCTCCCAGGTCGGCCAGACGGTCATGGAGACTGCCGGCAGTGTCATTAAGAGTGATTTTGGTTTTTGAGGACAAAAGAATGTCACCGGTATCCATGCCCTCATCCATTAACATGGTGGTAACACCAGTCTCTTTTTCGCCGTTTATAACAGCCCATTGAATCGGTGCCGAACCCCGATATTTCGGCAGGAGCGAAGCATGCACATTTATTGTCGCCAGCTTTGGTATTTTGAGAATATTGTTAGAAAGTATATGGCCAAATGCCACGACAATGATCATATCCGGTTTTTGTCTTTTCAAAAGATTTTCAAACTCACCGGTTTTGATGGACACAGGTTGAACAACGTCATAGCCTAATTTCAGAGCCACGGTTTTAACCGGCGGAGGAGTGATCTTACGCCCCCTTCCTTTGGGCCGGTCGGGCTGGGTTATTACCAGAGCTGGGTCATTGTTGTTTTTGTGCAGGGCTTTCAAGGCAGGTACGGCAAAGTCCGGGGTTCCCATAAAAATGATTTTAATACCGCTCTTCATTTTGTCTTTAAACTTTTTTTGACACGCCTTTTATACATCTGCCGTTTTAAAGAACTTATACGGTCAATAAACAGGGTTCCGTTTAAGTGGTCGGTCTCATGCTGCAGTACCACTGCCAGCAGTCCTTCGGCTTCAAGTCGCAGGGGTTTACCTTCGCGGTCGATACCTTCTACCAGAATCTGAGAGGCCCGTTTTACATCGGATCTGAAATCAGGAACACTGAGGCATCCTTCGTCTTCTGAAATCATTGTTCCTTCACTGGAAACGATTCTTGGATTAATGAGCACCTGCAGGTCTCGTTTCTCATCTCTGGGGGCAACATCATAGATTAGCAGGCTTTTATCGTGGCCGACCTGTATGGCCGCAAGCCCGACACCGGGTGCTTCGTACATGGCGGCAGCCATGTTTTCAATCAAGTGTTGGATATTACCATCGATATTTTCAATCTGCTTTGTGGGCTTGCTCAGGAATATATCCGGATATGTCTTAATCTCGAGTATGGTCATAATTATGTATACTCTCTATCTTCATAAGAAACCTGCCAAACATTTACACTGGTTACCAGGGCTGAAATAAGACCAATAACGATAACCGGAAATATTTGAACTGCGTGATTCACAAGGGTAAAGCCGGCGGCGTCCTTTGCGGAAACGCCGAAAAGGGCCAGAGCAAAAACACCGCCTGCCTCCCAGATTCCCCAGAAACCCGGCACCGACGGCAGGGCGATAAAAAAACAGACAATTATCATAACCGCGGTAATTTCTTTAAACGACAGCTCAATGCCCGGGCAGCCTAAAGCTAATATGTAATATGACAAAGCTGACAGCCCCCATACAACAATCGAAAGCCCGATACAAATGTATATCTTTTTCGGATATTTAACAAGTGTAAATCCGGTGGCGAAATTTTCAACAAAACCGACCAGCGGCAGGCAGAATTTTTGCTTAAGTTTTAGTTTGAAAGAAGGCCTGCTGAAGAAAAAGACCGACGGGATTACCATGATAGCGTTGTTGATCACTTGGCGAGTTTTATCAAAACTGACCATGATGATGCCGGCAATAAGGACTACAAACAATTGCAGCATGCTCCGGCCTATCATGATAAGAGTTTTCTGGTTTAAATGATAATTTCCAAAGGTGATATCAAGACCGGGATCAATTTTAATGGTGGCGAACAAAGCAGCGAAAAGCACCATCAGGATACCAACATCAAATACCCTTTCAGCAGCTACGGTTGCAAGCCCTGTTAGAAATGGAACTTTTTCCTTCTTCAGCAGCACCGCCGGCCTGGCCACCTCACCGACCCTGCCCGGAAGGAAGCAGTTTATCATAAAACCGATCATCATGGGATTAAATGCCTGCCAGAAACCGACTTTATGAGTTGATTCCAGGATGATCTGCCAGCGGTAAGCTCTTATGGCAAAAGTTATGAATATAACCACAACCGCAGGTATTATCCAAAGGTAGTTTACAGAGGCAAGGTAAATAACAAGTTCGGAAAATGGTACATTTCTAAAAGCAAGATAAAGTGCCAGGGCAGATAGTATTAGTCCCAGAATCAGGGAAATGATTGTTTTATTTTTCATATGAGAACGTATAGCAAAGGCCCAACCCGGACAGACCGGAACTAAAAATATTTGCCACAAAGACACTAAGACACAAATGTGAGTGATCAGTAATCGGTTATCAGTAATCAGTTTCTCCTACTGATCACTACTTACTGATGACTGCTCACTCTTGATTGCCTTGGTGCCTTAGTGGCAGAATGGGAAAAGTTTTGCCACAAAATACACAAATATTACAACTAAGGAACTAAGACAGGATTGCGCGTGCTTTTTCGATATCGTTTTTAATTTGTTCTGACAGTTCGGCAATACCCGGAAACTTTATTTCATCTCTAAGGTGCTCGACAAAGTTAACGCGGATTTTCTGCCCGTAAATGTTCTGGTCAAAGTCTAATATATGTACCTCAACGGTAAATTGAGCGTTGCCGAAAGTGGGGCTGTATCCAATGTTGGCTACGCCTTGGTAGAGGTTGTTCAGGCACTCAACGGTGACGGCATAAACACCTGTTTTGGGGCATAATTCATCGTGCAGGATTATGTTTGCCGTCGGAAATCCGAGAAGTTTTCCCCCGCGGTTGCGGCCGGTCGTGACCAAGCCTCTGATCTGGTAATTGCGGCCCAGCATTTTTTGGGCTTCAGTAACCTTACCGTCCACAACAAGCTTTCGTGTGCGTGTACTGCTGATCCTGTCCGGCCGGCTGCTTGACGTCTGTATCCAGTCGGCTACAATCACTTCAAACCCGAGATCCTTGGCATAAGTTCGTAGAAGGTCCAGATTTCCTTCACGGTTTTTACCAAAGGTATAATCATTACCCACAACCATAACTTTCATCCCGATACGCTTTACCAGGATATCTTCCACAAATTCTCTTGCAGGTATGGCGGCGAATTGCAGGGTAAAGGGGACACAGATAGTTACATCGACACCTGACCTTTCGATCAGTTCGATTTTTTGCTCATAGAGGGTAATCAGCGGCGGATGTCCGTTTGATTTGAGTACCCTTATCGGGTGGGGTTCAAAAGTCATTACAATGGAGGTGCCGCCGAGGGCATCGGCTTTTTCGTTTATTTCATAAAAAAGGGCCTGATGCCCTACGTGGACACCATCGAAATTTCCGATGGTAATCACTGCATTTTTAAAAGGTTTTTCAATGTCATTTAAATTTTCAACAAGTATCATTGTATCCTTTTAAGGTATATATATTTTAAAATATTTCACTCGAATCCTTGAATTCTTGGTTCCTCTTGGCACGACGTAGCTTCAGCGTAGGCGGCTGAATCCTTAGGATCGTTCCAACTCTTTTGGAGATGATCCGAGTTTAATAACTGCTTGACAACAAAAACAAAAAAGAATATATAAATCACCTTGTATTTTAAATCAATCTTTTTTAAACGATATAATTATTAGTGCCGAAGTGGCGGAATTGGTAGACGCGCTAGGTTCAGGGTCTAGTAGGGGTTCCCCTGTGGGAGTTCGAGTCTCCCCTTCGGCACCAAATTAAAACCTATAAGTTTCATAAAATCTCGGAGCGATTTGATAACTTGAGCCCTTAATGAAAAGGGCTTTTTATTTTTTGGACAGCATTTGCAATTTGGTGCACAAGGTAAACATTTTGTTACAAATATCAAGTTAGTGTCTATCCATAAATGGTCTTTTTGGCCAATCTCTGCGTTATGCTCAAAAAATAATCCTCGGAATATCAACTATATGCCTGAC
>JAQYVG010000073.1 GCA_030145595.1 Desulfobacterales bacterium
CATCCTGCTCATCTCCGGAAATCAGATCGTCCAGCTCTTCCTGGGAAATCGGCTCGTCTAATTCACCTTTCGAATCCAGCTCTTCCTGCTCACCTCCGGAAATCAGATCGTCCAGCTCTTCCTGGGAAATCGGCTCGTCTAATTCGCCTTTCGAATCCGACTCATCCTGCTCACGTTCGGAAAGCAGATCGTCCAGATCGCCCGTGGAATACGGCTCGTCTAATTCGCCTTTCGAATTCGACTCATCCTGCTCATCTTTGGAAATCAGCTCATCCAGATCTTCCTGGGAAAAAGGTTCGTTATCTTCTTCCTTATTTGCCGCAGTCATTATCAACCTTCATTATAGGATCGAAGTTTAACCCTTAATTTTATGATTGCCTTTGAATGAATTTGAGATATCCTCGATTCTGTTAGATTCAACACTTGGGCTATTTCCTTTAACGTCAGTTCATCAAAATAATATAAAGACATAACCAGTTGCTCTTTTTCTGAAAGTTGTGCAAGAGTCTTAGCTATAATCTTTTTCAGTTCTTTTCTTTTTAATTCATTAAAAGGTGAAGAAACCTCCGCGGTCTGGCCGGCAACCTTGGAATCAAAACAGTCCGGCACTGTTCCATCCAGGCTAAATAGGCCGATTCCCTGTGCCCTTGTTGTCATTCTATGATAAGCATCAAGATCAATCTCCATCTCCTCGGCGACTTCAAAATCGTTCGGTTCCCTGCCAAGCCGCACTCCAAGGGTTCTCCTGGCCGCCTCTATCTTGTGAATGTCTCGCCTGATAGACCTGGAAACCCAATCCATTCTTCTTAATTCATCTAAAATCGCCCCTCTTATCCTGAGAGTTGCATATGTCCCAAACTGCGTTCCTTTCCTTGAATCGTATTTATCAATTGCATCGACCAGCCCCATGATCCCCCCGCTGGCCAGTTCATCCTTGGATACATTGGGGGGTAGTCTAATCGCTATCCGGTCAACAATCTTTTTGACAAGGGGAGCGTATTCGAGGATAAGCTCTTCCCTGGATTTTTTATCCATGTTTTCCCGACCTGCTCGGGAATTTTGTTGATATCTATAAACCCCGGTCTTCATATTCTTAATCCACAACTCCGTCTATCAGCCTTTTCCAGAAAAATTTAATATTTCCGTCGTTTGGCCTTCTGTTCATGCGGCTTAAAAAGGATTTAGCCAGTCTTTTAAAACTTTGGCTCGATGATGCTTCAGGATAACAACATGTGACCGGCTGCCTTTTGCTTACCGCTTGATGCAAACATTGATCCCAGGGAATAAATCCAACATAGTCAATCGATATACTTGCCATAAATTTTGCTGCAACCCTGGTAAGGTGTTTGAAAACAGATTTCGCCTCTTTTTCGTCTTTGACCATATTCATCAAAATGTTAAAATTTTTGGTTCCGTGCTGGTTATACATAACCTTCATAAGGGCATAAGCATCGGTAATCGATGTGGGTTCCGAAGTTACAACGATAATTCTCTCTTGAGCCGCCAGATTAAAATATATTACATTGGAGGAAATCCCGGCACTGGTATCAATTAACAGAATATCAAACCTGCTATTTAGATTATCAAATTCATTTAAGAGGTTGATTTTATGACCTTCTGAGAGGTGAGCCAATTCCTGAACTCCGGAGCTGGCAGGTATAATGGATACACCTTCGGGACCTTTGACAATAATCTGAGATAGCTCTTTCTCGCCCCTGACGACATCGTCAATGGTATACTTGGGATTGATCCCAAAAATAATATCAATATTTGCCAGCCCTAAATCGGCATCAAAAATCAAGATCCTTTTCCCCATTCGCTGGTAAGCAACAGCCAGGTTGCCGACAACGTTTGTTTTGCCGACTCCTCCTTTACCGCTGGTAACGGCAACAACTATAGGGCCATTCATTGCTGCATGTGATCTATCTTTTCGATATGTTGTCAAGTTATGAATCTTGCCGGATTCTTTTTTAACAATCTTTCTCAAAGGGGTAGCCTGATCCATCATTGTTTCTCCAATAACAGGTTTACAATTCTGCCTCTATCTGCCTGCTCAATATCATCCGGCACATTCTGTCCGGTAGTAATATAAGAAACAGGCAAATTGAATTTAATGATCTGGTTTATAGTTGAACCAATCCTTTCTGCTTCATCTACTTTGGTAAATATATAGCTTTTAAATTTTAACGGGCTAAAATTGACGGCGGTTTTGTTCATCTCGGATTCGGTGGTTGCAACACTCAGAAGCAGGTGGGAGTCAATCGCCAAATCGTCGGGCATCATTCTGGTCAACTCCTCTATCCTGGCCCTGTCATACTGGCTTTGCCCGGCCGTGTCGATCAAGACAACATCCCTGTCCTTCAGCTTTTTAAGAGCAAAAAACAAATCTTTTTTCTTAAATGCTTGTAAACAGGGAATGCCTAAAATATTAGCATAGGTCCTAAGCTGTTCCATGGCACCTATGCGATAAGTATCTATTGAAATTAAACCTACCTTTTTCTGCGCCTTAAGCATAAGCTGAGCAGCTAACTTTGCAATGGTCGTGGTTTTACCTACGCCTGTTGTCCCAATAAAAGCCGCTATTTTTTGCTTCTTATCGGTTACATCAAACGGATCTTTTGTCTTTATGACCTTTGCAATCTCATTTACTGCCTTTTGTTTGACATCGTTCACCCGTCCGGTATGCCCTTTGAATGCTCCGGCCCTTTCCAAAAAAAGCCTTGCATTGTAATCACTGACCCCGTTTGTTATCAGTCTCGCATAAAGATTGAGTAGAGCAGGGTTTGTTATCAGTTTTTCCAAAACACCGCCGGATTGATTCAAAAGGCAAATCATCTCTTTTATGCTCATCAGCTCTGATTTCACTTGACCAAACGGATCACTATTCTCGTTGAAGCTATCACCGCCTGCCGGCACCGCAGCGATTTCAAAAAGATTCCCTGCACCGCTTTGCGTTGACCTGCTCGTAGAAATGATCATTGCATTGGGTCCTAAGGCCTTTTTTACTTTGACCGTAGCAGCCTGAATTGTCTTGGCTCGAAACTTTCTAACCTGCATAATTCAAACTAACCTCTCCAATAGATTTAAGCCCTATATCACCTAACAGTTCACTCTGTGATAATACCATCAGGGAAGGGACAAAATATTCTACCATCTTCTTTAAATGCCGCCGCACTGTCGGTGATGCCAGCAGGATCGGCTGAATATCTTTTGCCATGGCTTTTTCGGCCTCATCCTTGATGGAAGCAATAATGGAATCTGCGATCTTGGGGTCGATGGAAAGATATGTGCCGCCGTGCTCTGTCTGCTGGAGACCTTTAAGCAATGCATCCTCTACTTCCTGGGCCATGGTTATCAGCTTTAGCAAACCATCTTCGCCTACATACGGGCTGACAAATGATCTGGCAAGTTTGTGCCTTACATATTCGGTTAGAAGATCCGGATCTTTTGTCAACATCGCACAATCGGCTAAGGTTTCAACGATGGTCAACAGATCCCTGATAGATATCCGCTCTTGAACAAGATTTTGCAGAACCTTCTGGACGCCTCCTAAAGAAAGAAGATTAGGGACCAGTTCCTCTACGGCCTTGGGATAAGACCGGCTTAGATGGTCCAACAGATTCTGGACATCCTGCTTTCCCAACAATTCGGCAGAATACTTACGTAAGATTTCTGTCAGATGAGTGGCCATTATCGTAACATCATCCACTACCGTATACCCTGCCAGCTTGGCCTCCTCCCTTTGGGCCTCTGGAATCCAGATTGCCGCCAAGTTAAATGCCGGCTCCGTGGTTTCGATCCCTTCAATTTTTCTCGTACTATCGCCGGGATCCATCGCCATATAGTGATTCACCATCAATGCAGCACCGGCAACTTTGACACCTTTTAAAAGCACCTGGTACTCGGAGGGATTCAGTTGAAGATTGTCCCTGATATGCACCGGAGGCACTACTATACCCATCTCCAGCGCAAACTGCCGTCTGATCGAGCGGACCCTCTCTAAAAATTTTCCTCCCTGTTCTTTATCTACCAGTGGAATGAGACCGTATCCTACTTCCAGTTCGAGAGGATCAATCATCAGCAGGTGTTCCACGGGTTCCGGCCCCATTTCATCGGGTTCCACCACCTGGTCTTCACTCGTCTTTTCTTTTAAGGCCTCCTCTTTTTGGCCCCAGACATAAACGCCGGCCCCAATTAGAATTGAAAGCACAATAAACGAAATATGCGGCAAACCGGGGATGAGACCGAAAAAGAAAACTGTAAGTGCTGCAAGATAAATTGCCTTGGGATAAGACAAGAACTGTTTGGCCAAATCTTTCCCCATGGTTCCTTCTGACGCCGCCCGGCTGACAACTATACCGGCGGCAGTCGATATGGTGAGAGCCGGAATTTGTGACACCAGTCCATCACCGACAGTCAGCAGCGTATAATTCTGGGCCGCATCCATGATGGACATTTTTTTCTGGAAAACGCCGATTACGAATCCGGCGGTTATATTAACAAGAGTAATTATAATGCCGGCAATGGCATCTCCCCTGACAAATTTGACGGCGCCGTCCATGGAACCGTGAAATTCAGCCTCCCGTGCGATCAGCAACCTGCGACTTTTGGCTTCATTTTCATCTATCATCCCGGCGTTCAGATCGGCGTCGATACTCATCTGCTTGCCGGGCATGGCATCTAAAGTAAACCTTGCGGCGACCTCTGCGATCCTGGTGGCACCCTTGGTGATAACAACGAAATTAATGATTACCAGGATGATAAATACAATCATGCCGACCACGTAATTTCCACCGACCACAAAACTGCCGAAAGACTTGATAACCTTTCCGGCAGCCAGGGGACCCTCATGGCCGTGCAAAAGTATCAACCGTGTTGAGGCCACATTCAGAGAAAGCCTGAATAGGGTCGTCACCAGCAGCAGCGATGGGAATACGAAAAAATCCAGAGGCTTCAAGGTATACATGGCAATCAAAAGGATTGTGATCGCAATGGTGATATTCAGAGCCAGAAGAAAATCTAAAATGATAGACGGCAAAGGGATGATCATCACCACCAGCACTCCGACCACTCCAACCACGGTCATCAACTCACTGGCACTAGAGGAATCTAATTTTGGATTTAAAGCTTCTTCCATTTTACGACTTTAACTTGCCTGTTAGTTTATAAATATATGCCAAAACCTCGGCCACAGCCTGGTAGAGGACCGCCGGTATTTCTTGGCCGATTTCAACCAGCTTATACAGGTTCCGGGCAAGTTCCTTTTTCTCCAGGATGGGGATGTCATGTTCTGTGGCCAAATCTCTTATCTTTTTGGCGACTTCCCCGGCCCCTTTTGCGAGTACTTTAGGCGCATTCATGTCAGGATCGTATTTGACGGCTACAGCTAAGCGAACGGGGTTGGTGATAACCACATCCGCCTCCGGAACGGATTGCATCATCCTCTTTCTAGCCATCTCCATCTGAATGCTTTTGATCCTTGACTTTACCAGCGGATCACCCTCGGACTTTTTATGCTCATCCTTGATCTCCTGCTTGCTCATCTTGATCCTGTTTTCAAACTCCCAGCGCTGGAAGGCGTAGTCGATGACCACCACAAAGACCATTGCCAGAGTACACCGCAAAAAAATCTTTAAAAACACAGTGAGAATATAAACCCAAATCGCTTTCACCCCCATCTCTCCCAGCATGGGAACATTTTTCATCTCGGCTTTTATGGTGTAGTAGGAAATAGCGCCTATAATGGCCAGTTTAAATAAAGACTTGCACAGCTCCATAAGAGACTGTTTGGAAAAAAGCCTTGTAAAGCCCTTAATGGGGTCCAATTTTGAC
This sequence comes from Desulfobacterales bacterium, assembly GCA_030145595.1. Classification (GTDB taxonomy): domain Bacteria; phylum Desulfobacterota; class Desulfobacteria; order Desulfobacterales; family UBA11574; genus Desulfatibia_A. The sequence goes on from JAQYVG010000073.1 coordinate 5,833, forward strand.
AATTTAGGCGTAATCGATTCACCGGACAGTACAAACCCCACCTGCATGATATTTGATAGAATCGCTGTAATAAAAACAGCCGCCAACAAGGGGCTGATTGTTAATATAAACCGTGTGGTTGTCTTGCGGGCAAATATGATAAAGTCAAAAACATTCAAATCACCCAGCATAGGCAGCGACAACGTCTCTTGCATAATAAGCTGGATCTGGGAGTACATAAAAGACCCAAAAAAGGTTAAGGCCATCAAACTGGACAAAAGCACCGCTACCGAAGGCAGCTCTCTGCTTTTGGCCACCTCTCCCTTGTCCCGGAGTTCCTGCCTCTTCCTGGGTGTTGGTTCTTCAGTTTTTTCTTCATTATTCTCTTCAGACATTGCTATACCTTCAACCAGTGCATCGTATTAACCAGCAGGGCACCAAGGCCGCCAACATATCTCTCCATGAATCCCAAAAGCAGATTCATGGATGTACCAAAAAAGAAAAGGCCGATGACTATCTGGACAGGGAATGCTACAATCATAATGTGAATCTGGGGTATCAGCTTGGTAATCAGCCCGAAGGCCACCTTGGTAAAAAGGAGCGCAGCTATGGCCGGCGCCCCTACCTTTATGGCAATTACAAACATTTCTCCATACAAAGGCAAAAGCTTTTTAAACAATTCACTGTTTAAACTTAAGGATCCCACCGGTAAAATTCCGAAACTCTCTCTGACGGCATTGAGCAATATGTGGTGGCCGTTTAACAAAATGAAAAGTGTAAAGGCCACAAGATAAGCCAGGTTTGAAAAAATTGAGACCTGCACACCGCTTTGGGGGTCAATGATGTTAGTGATGGCAAAACCTGTCTGAAAGCCTACCATCTGCCCCATCATCCTTACTCCTTCGAAAAACACCTGCACCAAAAGACCTAAAATTATGCCTATAATTAATTCGGTGATGATCAGCTGCATTACCCCCAAGATTGTTTCAGGAAATGCAACCATTGCATGATTCAAAACCGGAAAAAGGATTATAGTAACCATAATGGCCAGCCCGGCTTTGGACAAAACCGGTATCACCCGTGCGTTAAAGAAGGGAAGCATAAGTAAAATTGTACTTACCCTTATCAATATAAGTAAGAATGCCTTAACTTCTTGATGGGATACGGCCCACAAATCCACCACGGTCTCCTTTATCTGATGTAAAATGGAATCTGTTCGATAATTGTAATTGTAAACTGCATCAACTGCTCCAGCATCCAGCCGGCAAAATATAAAAGCGCCATTAATACGACCAGTATCTTGGGCACAAATGTCAGGGTCATTTCCTGTATCTGGGTCGTCGCCTGAAAAATGGCTATCAACAGACCCACGGCAAGCCCGAGCCCGAGCATAGGCATGGAGACAAGAATGGTGATTCTAATGGCTTCCTGAGCAAAAGAGATAACAAATTCAGGCGTCATATTACTCCACCACCAAAACTTTTTACCAGTGAGCCCACAATCAAATGCCAGCCGTCCACCAAAACAAAAAGCATCAGCTTAAACGGCAGAGACACCAGAATTGGCGGAAGCATCATCATCCCCATGCTGAGCAGCACGCTGGCCACAACCATATCTATGACCAGAAAAGGTACAAACAAAACAAACCCGATAATAAATGCGGTTTTCAGCTCGCTGATGACAAAAGCGGGGATTAAAACCGGCATGGAAATATCCGCCGTATTTTTGGGTTTTTCCATCCTGGCCATTTGGACAAACAGCATCAGATCTTTGCTGCGGGTCTGTTTGAACATAAACTGCCTGATGGGACCCACAGCCGCCTTCAAAGCTGCTTCCTGAGAGATGTCTTCCGCCAGGTACGGCTGCAGGGCCTGACTATTAATCTTTTCCCAAACAGGCGTCATAATGAAAAAGGTTAAAAACAACGCCAGCCCTGCAATAATTTGGTTCGAAGGGGTCTGCTGGGTACCCAGGGCGTGCCGCAGGAAAGAGAAAACCACAACCAGTCTGGTAAAGGATGTCATCATTATAAGAATAGCCGGTGCAAGGGCCAAAATAGTTAAAAGAAAGACAATCTGAAGTAAAACAGAAACGTCACCCGGCCCCCCCCCCTTCTCAATTCCTATGTGCAATGAAGGTATAGGCACATCGGCGGCCGAGACATTTTTTGCAAACCCCATGCAAATTATCAAGACAAGGATGAAAAGAAATAGATTTTTGCAGTGCTCACTATTCCATCGTCTGGTATTCTTATCAGCTGCCATCGCCAGCCCTATGGTCTGGTTTGATATCGCTTAGTTTGGTTAAAAAGTTAATGCTGCCGGGCGTAACACCCACAACAATCTTTTCGCCTGAAATTTCTATAACTTCGACTCTCTCTTTGGACGATAGATACAGCGTTGAGAGAACCTTAATTAGCATATCTCCTTGGGTCTTTCCCTTAGGCAACATAAACTTTTTCACCAAATAGAGGACCAGGATCAAAAAACCAAGCACAATAAAAAGCATGGCTATGGTCTTAAGCACGGTATTTATTAAATCCAACTCCACTACTCCACCTGTGCTTTCATTAAGTCAACGACTTAACCCGCTCAATCGGGTTGATAATATCAGCCACTCTGATGCCGAATTTTTCGTCTAAAATTACTACCTCACCTTTGGCAATCAATGTGTTGTTTACATATATATCAAGCGGCTCACCCACCGATTTGGCCAGTTCAACGATGGACCCCTGCCCTAACTGCAGCAGGTCCTTTACCGGCATCTTGACCTTGCCCAGTTCCACCGAGACATTGAGATCAATATCTAAAATAAGATCCAGATCGTATTGGATCTCCTGCCCGGCCCCGTTGATATTCGTATGATTGTCTTTTTTCGTTTGACTCATAGCTTGCTCCTAAGCAATTTTTTCGCTTATTTTTACGGCCTTCTTGTTATTACAAGATCCTGGATAACCCCTAAATTTGGTAAGACCCTCGACATTTACATCAATCGCAGTGCCTAATTTTTGATCCAGCGGTATGATATCATCAACCTTGATCTCAAGGAGTTCTTTGCTGTTTATCGTAGATCTTCCCATGGTACAGCTTAATTCAAGCACAATTTCCAATATTTTTTTCTCCAGATACACCCGCCAGGTCTTATCGGTCTCAATACTTTCACTGCGGAACCTGGTTTGAAGTTTCCTTTTTATCGGCTCAATACTGGTATAGGGAGTACATATAGTCATTGAGCCTGAACCACTTTCAAGGTCTATCATGTATTTATTCACAATAACCACATCGTCAGGTGTTACAATTCCCGCAAACTGCGGGTCCATCTCCGAGCGCGTGAAAATGGCATTTACCTCTTGAACGTCTGCCCAGGCCTCCTGCAAGTCGTCTAAGACAATTTTGACCATCTTCTGCACGATCTTTGTTTCAATGTTTGTAAAACCTCTGCCTTCAAGCTTTGCATGACTTAATCCCCTTCCTCCGAAGAAACTTTCAACAAAGGAAAACACCAGCGGGCCTTCCACAACCAGAAGAGAATAACCTCTTAGAGGTTCCATTTTAAAGATATTAAGGCTCGACGGCAGCGGAATGGAAAGGCAGAATTCACCGAATTTTACCGACTCGGTAGAAGATAAATTTACATCTATAACCGACCTGCTGACCATGGGAAGCCTTGTCCTTAAAAAGCCGACAAATCTTTCATTGATTATTCCCATAGCAGGCAGCCTCAGATGAACGGGGCCGGCCGGCATGCTAAAATCGTACGTCTTTATCTCTCCATCGCTGTCAGCGACCTCGGCTTCGGTTTGAACCGCTCCCTCACTTATCCCCTCGAGTAGAGAGTCAACTTCATCCTGTGATAAAACGTTTGCCATAGCTTTTCCTATTGCACCACAAACTCTGTAAAATATAGCCTTTGAATAACGTTTTTACCTATCGCACGGTTCATTCTTGCTAAAAGTATTTGTTTTAATTCAAGTTTTGCTTCCATGCTGGTAATCTCTGCTATGGTCCGGCTGGAAAGCATTAGCAGGATAGTATCTCTTAGTTGTGGTACCTTCTGGTTCACCAGCCTTCTTTGTTCTTCCCCAGCGACCTCTACCTCCAGCGTAAGTTTTAAGTACCTTTTACCGACTCCCCTTTTATCGGCCAAATTGACGATGAACGACTTGAGAGGATAAACGATGCTCATTTTTTCCAGTTTTTGAGTCGTTGCACTGGCCACTTTTCTTCCGGCATACCATTTCCAGCCAAAAAATCCACCAACACCAAGAAGAAGAACGGTGCTTGCCAAAACGATCAGCTTAAGCGTGGATTTGGGGGCCGGCTGAGCCTCTTCAGCCTCTTTTACGGCTTCTTCTGCTGCCATCTATACCTCCTCCAGGTGTTTAAAAATTATCTCCACCCTCCGGTTTAAGGTTTGGTGCTCCGGACTATCGCCTGGAGACAAAGGCTTGGAAGCACCGTAACCTCCAACCGAAAAGCGTTCAGGGGCAAGCTGTTTTTGTTTTAACAAATATTCAAGAACGCTAAGTCCCCTGGAAATTGAAAGTTCCCAGTTTGTGTTATTTTTGTTATCGCCAATCGGGCTGCTGTCAGCATGACCCATAATGAGAATATCATTGCTGCAGCCTTCGATGCCTTCGGCGATAGCATCAAGGAAAGGAAATATATCTTTTCCGGCTGTGACCTCCCCCGCAGCAAAAAGGATGTCTTCTTGGAAGGACAGGACCATGCCTCTACCGTCATCGGTCATGTCCATTTTTTCCTGCAGTTCTTTTGCTATGTTTTGTAAACTTTCAGGCATCTCTAAAGCATCAATAAACTTATTTTGATCAATCACCAGCATACTTGCGCTGTCGTTATATTTTTCGACAAACGCTGCTAACGTACTAATTTCCTTGGCGCCGGAGAATTCAAGCACGCCGGTTGCATCTTTAAAATGCGTGAATAGATTCTCCAGCTTTTTTTGATCCATTGAAGACATGGTAAGCAAAAGTACAAAAAAGGTCAGCAGCAGCATAACCAGGTCTGCAAATGTCACCATCCATGAATTTGGATCAATTTCCTGCTTTTCACTCACTGCTTTTCCTTACCCCCTTGTTTAAAAAATTTTGAAGTCAAACTTCTTGTAAGTAAAGTAGCCGGAGGATTTCTTTTTGAAAATCCTTTTAACGTAATCAGACGCTTTATATCGTAAAATAATTTCAACCCGTCGGTTTGCGGCTCTTGAATGCACTGTCTCATTGGAAGCGATCGGATGGTGACTGCTTTGTCCAGAGGCCGTAAACCTCAGGGGGGATACCTTGCTCTCTGACATAAAATATTTGAGCACTCTCAGCGCAGATAGGGCCGATAACTCCCATTTTGACATGTATCCCTTCTCTTGAGACACGCCGGCATCGGTATGCCCCTTGATCTCCACCGGGAAATCTCCCTTTCTAATAATGCTGCCCAGTTTGCTTAAAAAGGGACGCATGGTCGGATTAATCCCGGCCCCATCCTTGGTAAAAAGATCTTTTGCGTTTATCGAAAATACTGCTCCCTCTTCTATCTCGTGAAGCCTGACTTCATCTGCTATTACCGGTACAGAGTTCCGCATTATCGACATAAGCTGTGCGACGGTTACCGCCTCTTCCACCAGAGGTGCTGAAGGCGGCATAATGTCATCCCCTGTAGCCAATGGGGACAACCCACCGGGCAGCCCTCCAAAGGACCCCATGAGTGACCCTAAAGCCAGGCGTACTCTGTTCTCATCCATTACCGCAATAGAATTGAGTAAAATAAAAAAAGTCAGCAATATCAGAAAAAGCGAAACCGTCATCACCATACCTATATCAACGGGACCTTCAGTACCTATTTTTCTCTTTTTTTTAGCCATTGTTAAGCAGACTCCCGTTGATTAGGCGGTATAAAAGCCAGCAGTTTCTGCTCGAGAACCCGGGGATTGTCACCGTTGGAAAGGGACAATATCCCCTGGATAGTCATCTCCTTGGTCAGCATCTCCTCTTTGCTGCGCGTCTTTAGCTTACCCGCCACAGGCATGCACATGATATTGGCCATGATCGAACCGTAGAAGGTCGTCAGCAAGGCTATTGCCATGGCCGGACCGATGGTACTGGGGTCATCCATGCTCTGCAGCATCTGTACCAATCCGATCAATGTGCCGATCATACCCATGGCCGGGGCAAAGGTTCCCATGGTTGTAAAAACCTCCGCTCCCAAATTGTGCCTGCTTTTGATAAAGTCGACCTCCGTATCCAGTATATCTTTGATCTCCTGCGGTTCCAGCCCGTCAATCGAGAGCTGAACTCCTTTTTTTAAAAACTCGTCCTGTACCCCCTTTAGCTCGCTCTCCAAAGCCAGAATACCTTCCCGGCGGGTTTTGTTGGCAAAGTTCATAAACCGCTCGATGAGTTCTTTAACCGCAGTAGTTCTGGTAAAAAGCGCTTTGCGAACGACCTTTAAAACTCCCAGCACTTCTTTTAAGGGATAATTTATCATTGTCACTCCCATTGTGCCGCCGACAACAATCATTAACGCCGGCACGTTGATAAACATGCTTAACCCGCCACCCATGAAGATGGCCATAAGTACAAGGCCGAATGCAGAAATAACACCTACAATGGTTGCGATATCCATAAAATCTCCTTAAAAATTAAACCACTACCTGCTAAAATAGGTAGATTTCTATTCTGACTGAAAGTCAGTCGAAAGGTACTTGAACGAATTAGGTTCACCGTTCAGGGTTCTGCGTTCTGAGTTATACGCTCTAGGTTCTGCTCTCTGGGTTCGGATTCTGCGTTAGCCCTTAAACCTGTGAACCCTGCTTGTTTCGCCGTGTTCCCGCGCCATCGCATTGCGAAGGCGGGAGCCCGGCAAAGGCGGAAACCTCTGAACCTTTCAACCTTGAACCTTAACCGCAAATCAATACGGTGCTAAAGCTTTCCTCTTCAGATATACAGCAACCTTCGTGCCATTTTTTAGCTCAAGGGAATTATTTTTTGAGAAGGATAAAATAGTGTTGAATTACGGAAGGATATAAATGCTCTGGCTTGGTTTGACCCGGATCATGCTTAAATATGCCGTCAAGGATTGAGGCAAACGTCAAAATATTGTCATGGCGAACCCCTGTGGAATGCTTACACGCATTCCACAGGGGGTTCGTCGCAAAATGAAGAATCTATCTTATCACAGCCAATACAGCCTACTTGGTTGAAGGGGTCAAGTATGGTTAATTGCTTAACAAGCTGTATTTATTTATCTTGATCGCTCACAATCAGACAAATTCTTCAAACCATATACTTGATACTGGATGCTTGAGGAGCACTTCGTTTGAGGAGCGGCCTGGCGGCCTTGAGGGGTATTGATAAAAAGACTTTTTCCCCCTTAAGCGAAGCGATCCTAAAGCGTAGCGCTCTTCAAGCATAGCGGTCTTTTTTTCTCCTTTCTTTGCCTGTCCCGTTAAATCTGAAAGCTATTTACCCGGGGTGCCTTAGTGGCTAAACTG
>JAQYVG010000074.1:0-13029 GCA_030145595.1 Desulfobacterales bacterium
GCCGTCTTTTTGGCGGGATGCTTGTGATTTGTTATTTCCGGTTTATCCAGGTTAGGGTTTAGAAAATCGCCGGGCTACAGAATTTTTCTGAAAATGGAGCAATAACTATGAAAAAGACTATTATAAAAGGGACCGGGCGCTATTTGCCGCCCCGTGTTGTTACAAATCATGATCTTGAGCAATGGATGGACACATCGGATGAATGGATCCGGCAGCGTACCGGGATCGAAAAACGGCACTGGGTTCCTGAAGCCGGCGGAGTCGGGCCTTCGGATCTCGGTTTGGAAGCTGCTAAAATTGCCCTGGAGCAGGCCGGGTGGACGCCTGAAGATATCGATCTCATCATTTTCGGGACCCTGAGCCCGGATATTTATTTTCCAGGTTCAGGGTGTCTTCTGCAGCACAAACTGGGGCTCAAAACGACCCCGGCTCTTGATATCCGACAGCAATGCACCGGTTTTGTTTACGGCCTGGAAATGACGGATGCCTTTATTCGCAGCGGTTATTACAACCGCATCCTGTTTGTCGGTGCTGAAGTCCATAGTACCGCCATTGATATTTCTACCCGGGGACGGGATATTTCGGTAATATTCGGTGACGGTGCCGGGGCTGTCTGCCTGGAAGGCGTTGAAACAAAAGATCCTGTGGGTATTCTGGCCACTAATATGCATGCCCAGGGAGAATTTGCAGACATCCTGACGGTGGAATTGCCGTCCACCCTCCTAAGTCCCTGGATAACCGCAGAGATGATCAAAAAAGGCCGCCATCATCCGCACATGGACGGCAGGTTGGTCTTCAAAACCGCCGTCAGAAGGCTGCCAATGGTTGCAAAATCGACCATGGAAAAAGCCGGTCTTTCCATTGATGACATCGACCTTTTTATTCCGCATCAGGCTAACCTTCGCATTAACCAGGCTTTTGCCAAGGCTATGAATTTGCCTGAAGAAAAAGTTTTTCATAATATCCAGCGCTATGGCAATACAACGGCAGCAAGCATACCGATTGCTCTTGACGAGGCCCTTGAGCAAAACATAATCGGAGACGGAAGCACGGTTCTTTTCCTGGCGCTGGGTGCCGGATTGACCTGGGGTGCGGTTATTTATCGGTTTCAACAGTGAGTTACACCCCAACCCGGCCAAGCCGGCCTCCGGCTCGTAGAGCCTACGCCTCGGAGAGAACCAGATTGACTATTGTTGATTGACGGAGCGGAGCGGAGATCCCGATTTTTCGGGGATGATTGACGGAGCGAAGCGTAGATCCCGATTTATCGGGGATGATTTATGGATGTACACATGCTGGAATCGGGCCTTTTCCTCCGCTGTGGTGATATGAAGAAGGAGAACTTACCATGCCTTTAAAAAGAAAAGTAAAAGACAGAATGATTCCCATCAAAAATTACTCGACGATTGCCCCGGATGCTACCTTAAGGGAAGCGGCCCTATCACTCAGAACCTCATATTGCGAATTGGAAACCGGTATGTGTACCGAAGCCGGTCCCCGCACCGTCATGGTCGTTGATGACAATGGCAAACTCTTAGGAATTTTAGATTTTAATAATTTTCTGGTAACACTGATTCCGGAAATCGCCGGGGGGCTGTCTGCCAAACTGGCAGCTCTGGGTGTATCCATAGCCTTTGCTCAAGCCGATGCCGCCTCTCTGGATGAAGCCAGGCAGGGCTTCAAGGCGCGCGTTATCAAAAATGCTGAAACCAAAGTGCGCGACATCATGATGAAAATCAGAGGAACGATTGATGCCGATGAAAGCCTTATGGAAGGATTAAAAACTATGTTTCGCAATAAAATTAGCGTGATGCCCGTCTACGAAAACAATAAACTGGTCGGCGTGATCCGGGATACCGATTTTTTTCTGGCGGTTACGGATATCCTGGAAGAGTAAAAAATCTTTTATAAGCATGTCAATACTAGTTGCGTGTCTTTAAGATTTTCATCGCACTATATTTTTACTTGTCGAACAGAACCGTCCAGCACATTATTTTACATAATGTCATATAATTAAATCCCCTTTCCATAATTTCATTTCAATGCTGAATCGACTTAGATGAAAAACGTCCCGACCTATTCTTTGCTTTGCATGATATTATTAATCCTGAACAGCTGTAGCCTGCTGCATAGAGAGGTTGTGCGAGTTACGCCTAATACCGCACAAAGTCAGATATGCGGAAAATGTCATGTAGAAGAATACAGGGAATGGGAACAAAGTGCTCATAGAAACGCTTATATTTCAAACGATTTCAAAGAACAGTCAGAAAACTATGGTGATGAGGAATGTTTAACCTGTCATGTACCAAATCCTATCTATGGTGCAGAAGAATTAACAGCAAGGAACCATAATCTCAACGAAGGAATTAATTGCGTCACTTGTCATTTAACACCTGAACAGAGAATTGCCGGCCCCCTTTCTGTTTTTCCCGCCCATGCGATTAATATGAATGATCCCTTTTATCGCCGCAGTGTTTTATGTGGTACCTGCCATGATGAACATTTTGAACAATGGGAGCAGACCAGGGAATTAATTAATCAATCTAATCCTGAAAAAACTATTTTGTCCTGTCAGGAATGTCATATGCCTAAGATTCGCAGAAAACTGATTGCACAAGGGTTTTTTCAATATGCCCATAAGGAGCACGAAGCGCGAAAACATACTTTTACAAGCAGTCCGGCGCCATACAATAAAAGAGATTCATGGTTATTAATTGAAACTGAAGTATTATTAGAAGCAAAAGAAAAATGGCCTGTCAGAATCATAGTTAGCCATGATATACCGCATGCATTACCGGCTGTATACTATGGCTTTAAAGAAATTGATTTCTTTGTTGCGTTAAAAAGCTTTGACGAACAGATATTAGACGAACAAGTCCTAACTTTTAGTTCGGAATATGATGAATATATTGCACCTAATAAAAAGTCGAAATACGATTTTTATTTTCCTAGTTCAATTAAGGCACAAACTGAATTTTTAGAAATAAAAGTAAAACGAATTACAAATAATGCGGATTCTGATGACAAGATTATTTATTTTAATAAACGAAGAATTTATCATGTTAATTCAGATTTCGACCCAGACGATATAATGGACACCCTTTTATTTTGATGCACCAACATTATAAAATATTTGTGATAGGAATTTTAATCATGATAGCTGTTGCATGCAACTACGGCTTTGCCTCTGCACAGCCTGAAAAGGATGAGGAGATCTACCATATATTACAAAAAGGTTATATTTCTATCAAAGGACAAACTAATATTTTTGATTTTACAGGAAAGGCAATACAGCATGAGGGAGAGTTAAAAGAAGAAAATGGAAAGTATACCGGTACTGTTATTCTTAGATTTAATAACCTGGATATGAATTTACCTTATGCAAAAAAAGTGCTCAACGATCCTGAATACATGGATGCTAATCATTATCCGATTATAAAAATTCTGCTGGATAATTTTCATCCGGAAGAAGCGCCGGCTCAAGTTAACGGTGCTTTAACGTTGCATGGGATAACACACCCCATTACAATTGAAACTCGGTTTAATTATATTTCTCCTGTTGTTGCCATTGAAGGGAAGTTAAAGATCAGCCAATCATCATTTAACGTAAAACCTTATAATTGGGGGGTTGTAAAAGTTGATGATGCTCTTGAAATTATTTTTAGGGTCTTTTTTTGCGAGGACCATAAAGGCATGCCGGAGTATGATATGATTTCGCAGGCAGAAATAAAACGTTTATTTGAAGAATACAACATCAAAATTTTGATAGAAAAAGATTATTTTGGCTGCGAAGAACTGAAAAAAAAATAAGATAAAATAGTTTTTCAATCAGGGATGAATTGGGGGAGTGCAGGTAATCTTTTAGCCTTTCAGATATCCCTGATTCCGGCGCTAAGGGTTCTCGCATAAATAATTTCACATTTTCACATCTCAGCTTCAGCTCATTTTTGGCCTATGTTGCCTGCTTGACATTCCAATCATAAGAGTGCATTGCTTTATTAACAAGCGTTTGATAAATAGGAAAATATCATGAAGTGGCCGCAACTTAAAACAGATTTGCAATGGAAAATGAATTTATTCATTCTCCTTGGTATTGTTGTACTGATTGTAAACTTTTTAATCGTTTATATTGAAAGTTACAATCTGAACCATCGCATACTTAAACTTGAACTGGTAGAGGATTTAAATATTTCGATTCTTGAGATGAGAAGGTTTGAAAAGAATTATCTATTGTATCACGATATAGATAGTCTTGAATTTGCAAGGTTTTATTATGATCAGGTCCACAAATTATTATCACATAAGTTAATCGATCTTGGAGAATCACGTAACGCGCCGGCCTATGTTCCATTAAATCAAAGTTTAATAAAATATGAGGCCATTCTTGAAAAAATTGGCAGCACACCAATCGGTAAGACCCCTGACAAGAAGATGCAAGATAAAATTAGATCTATTGGAAAAAATATGGTGGATTTGGCCGAAGATCTATTGAGCAGAGAGAAACTTCGTATCGGCAAAGCAGCAAAAAAAGCGTTGTGGTGGCCGCTTATTATTACGGGAGCATTATTAATTCTGTTTATCGCCGGCACAACAATGGTGACCAAAAGGGTGGTCAAGCCGCTGGTGAAGATAGAAAGGGCAACGAGGAAGATTGGACGGGGCGACTTCAGCCCGCTTCACCACACCGGCGGGATGGATAGTCAGGTGGATCGATTGGTTGATGCGTTTAATAAAATGGCCCTGGAACTGGAAGCCAGACAAGAACAAATCATTCATTCCCGGAAAATCGCCTCTTTAGGAACTTTGATTTCCGGTACCGCGCATGAATTGAACAATCCGATCAATAACATCGTCTTGACTATCGATACGCTTGTCGGCGGGAGAAAAATATCGGATGAGAGACGCGCGGAGTTATTGAACGACATTCTCAGGCAGGCTCTGCGGGCCAGTGAGATTGTGAAAAACCTTCTTGACTTCTCTCGTGCTGAAACGTACGGCTTCAAAGAATTGGATTTAGGGGAGCTTTTGGGGGAAACGATCCAGATTGCCAGGAATCAAATTGTGGTGTTGGGAGTAAAGCTGCGCGAAGAAATTGACGAAAATTTGCCGAAGATTTATGGAAACCACCAGGGACTGCAACAGGTCTTTTTAAACATCATCACCAACGCCGTTCAGTCCATGCAAAACGGAGGCGATTTTACGATTCGCGCTAATCTTGAGCAAGACAATAAAATCAATGTGTTAATTAAGGATACCGGCACCGGCATTTCTGAAGAGCATCTGCCCAATATTTTCGATCCGTTCTTTACAACAAAAGAAGTGGGGGAGGGTACAGGATTAGGGCTGTCAGTCAGCTACGGAATAATCAAAAGACACGGCGGTCAGATAACGGTAACCAGCAGGGTGGACAAGGGAACAACCTTTACAATTACCCTGCCTGTTCGTGAGAAGATAGGAAATGGATAGTTCAAATGTAAGCATTGCCCTTATTGATGACGATATTACTACCGCTCAAAGGTTAGAGGAGGGTTTAATTGCATTAGGATATCCTGTCGATGTATTTGCCGACGGGGAGCCTTTCCTGGATCGCTTTCTATTGTCGCCTTATGATCTTGTTATTACGGATCTTAAACTGCGGGGTATGAGCGGCCTTGAAATCTTGCGGCGGGTTAAATCAAAGCGAGAAGAGACCGAGGTCGTTGTAATTACCGGTTTTGGATCAGTAGATACCGCTGTTGACGCCATACGCTCCGGAGCCTTCCATTATCTGACCAAACCGATCCGGCTATACGAGTTCCAAAACCTGATTAAACGGATTATAGAGAAGATCATTCTGCGAAATGAAGCCCGGAATTTGCGTGCCTCGATACCACGAGGAGCGGGTCTGGGAGATATCATCGGTTGCAGTCCTGAAATGAACAAGATTTTCAGGATGGTTGAAAAGGTCGTTCCGTTAAGCTGCTCGATACTGATTCAGGGAGAAAGCGGTACAGGTAAAGAATTACTGGCCAAGGCAATCCACCAGCTTAATCCGCACCGCAAGGGTCCCATGGTGTCGTTTAACTGTGGAGGGTTCAGCAACGAACTGCTCGCCAACGAGCTTTTTGGACATGAGCGGGGATCGTTTACAGGCGCCCACCGTGCTAAGAAGGGTTTATTGGAAGCCGCCGATCACGGGACGGTTTTATTGGATGAAATCGGCGAGATGCCTCTGGATATGCAGGTGAAATTGCTGCGAGTGCTGCAGGAAAAGCAAATTTACCGCATCGGAAGCACAAAACCGATATCCCTGGATATTCGAGTTCTGGCCGCTTCAAACAAAAATATTCGCGAAGAGGTAGAAAAAGGACGGTTCCGGGAAGATCTTTTTTTTCGCTTGAATGTCGTGACCATTTCTTTGCCGCGACTGGTTGAACGGGAAGGCGATCTTCCCCTTCTAATGAATCATTTTCTCCGTAGAGCCGCTCGCATGTATCAAAAAGAGGTTTCAGGTTTCTCTCAGGAAGTAAAAGAGGCTCTGGAAAAGTATCATTTCCCCGGGAACATTCGAGAATTGAAAAACATTACTGCCCGTGCCGTTATTCTCAGCGAGGGACCGGAAATTCAATTAGATGACTTGCCTCAATCCTTGCGAAAAGGCTTTTCCCCCGACACCGTCGAAATTAAAACCCTGGAAGATCTGGAAAAAGATTATCTGCGGCGTGTTCTTGCAAAAAAACAACACAATCGCACTGAAGTCGCTAAGGTTTTAGGGATAACCCGATCCACACTTTGGCGCAAAATTAAAAAGTATGGCCTGGAATAGGGTGTGATTATCTATTGCGATCGGCACTTTTTATTTTCCGGTCATTAACTTTACAAAGCCCTTGCGCCGCACTTTCTTTTTAGCCCTTTTGACGGCAACCCGGATTTCACTCATTCGAAAAGGTTTGGCAATAAATTCATATGCACCCTTGATACGCGATTCCCGAAAGGTCTCTATCGTGGCGTACCCGGTAATCATGATCACCTCGCACGCCGGGCATTTTTCTTTAACCATTTCCAGAAAAGCCATTCCATCAATTCCATCCATTTTCAGATCGGTAACCACAATATCGAAACATTTCTCGGTGACCCTTTTTAATGCAACCGCGCTGTCAGTAAATACCTCGACGTCATAGCCATCATCTTCCAGCTCCGGCTTCAGGCGGTCACCGACAATGGCTTCATCGTCCAGGACACAGACTGTAGTTTTATTCATTATTATCCCTCCGTTAGTTATTGATTTTCAGTTGATCCCATTATTTCATTCATAAACTTCTCGAAATATATTTCTACATCGCTGTCATGTTTTAAAAGGACGTCGAGTTGTCTTGCGAACCCGATAAGTCTTCCAATCAGATAAAGATTATCCTTCATTTGCTCTCTGGTTAAATGTATCGCTCTGGCAATCACCAAATCGCCGCTTATTTCGACTCTAAAATTGTTTTTCTCCAAAATGGACATCAACAGGCCGGCCCTTCTTGAGCGTTGGGTGATATCTGTCACACCTCCAATAAACCGAAAGAAAATATAATTGTTTTCTATCAAAGGCCCGACGCCGGCATCAATAGCAGTGAAATGATAGCCCAGACGCAGGCTTAAATTGACATAGTTGGCGTCAATAACGGCCAGGTTTACGTCCGTCAAAGTATTCCCTGCAACCTCTGCGGATTGAGTCTTGGTCAAACTGGACATGAGATCTTTGAAATCGACTGCAATGGGTTCCGTGTTCCAAGCTTGAGGTGAGCTCAATCCTTGCCAGAGCATCTTCATGGGAAACGAGTTAATCTGATCGGGATCAATATAGACCCCCCTGCCCACATCTTTGGTAAAACCTCCCCCGACGTCGATGAGTACAAGGTTCAGGGGGAGATCAGATTTCAGCCGTTTGCCTCCCTGCTTGAGAAGCGAGCGGGGATGTTTGCCGACTTGCGCCAACGCCTGAATGGCTTTTTCATGCATGAATCGCATGATATCGTGAAATGTCTGACAGCTCTCGGCGTTGAAGTTCGGAGCTTCCGGATCGGTTAAAGAAAGCGGTGCAATTCTTCTCAACAACCTCCGCAGCAATCGAAATTCATGGGTGGTCTCAAATGTCTCCGGCCTCAACAGCTTGTGCCGGAGCAACTCGGAAATGCGACCTTCATAGATCACTCTTTCTTCGGCGTCTACGGTCACCTCCTGGCCCGGTTTAAGTATCTTTGTGGCTATAGCGGTATCGACCAGCGCCGGGACCCTGAATTCCCTTGCCACTGTGGCCATGTGACCTGTCGGGCTTCCGATATCCGTAACAACCGCACTGGCCCGGGGTATGGCCCGGGCCAGCCAGGGTGGAGCGAACCGCGAAACCAGGACCCCTCCACTCGGAAATTCGCTTAAATCTTTACTGTCCCTCACAATCCACACCGGCCCGGCACCGATGCTCTGGTAGGCGATTGTTCCCCGTTCCTGAAGCAGGATACGATGCCCTTCTAAAACCCCCTTTAATTTTGACCTCTGCAATCCGCTTGCGCGGGGTATATTGATGGGCCGGGCCTGTAGTATCCAGAGTTTGCCCCCTTCATCCAGACTCCATTCCACGTCCAAGGGTCGTTTAAAGTATCTTTCCAAGATTAGGGACGCCTCAACGATAGTGGCAGCTTCCTGAGGCGTCAGACAGGGCTCATTCTGAAGTTCCGCCGGCACCTTGCGAGCCGAACCGATTTCACGCGGGGCCACCATCCAGGTCTTTGAGCCTATTTTTTTTTCAATAATTAAATGGGGTGCAACACGCGAAACGCGAAAGACATCAACCTGTCCTTGATCCTCCACGACAACATTGCCCAAGCCCCAGCTGGCGCTCAAGATACATTCACGCTTTTCCGGCTCATTGGGATCGACCGTATACAAGACACCGGCTACGCGGCTTTTAACCATTCCTTGAAACAGAACGGGCATGGCCATTTCCATGGAAAAAAGATTCATTTTTTTTCGATATTCCAGGCTGGCCGGGTTGTAGAGGCTGGCCATGGTCTTCTTGAAACTGGAAAGGAGTTCGCTATAAGAAACATTTAAGAACGAGTCATGAAGTCCGGCGAAACTGAAATCTCCTCCTTCGCCCACGGCACTGCTGCGGACGGAATAACACCAAGATTCGGGACTTTTTTCACAAATAAGCTCTGCGGCAGAGAGTATTTCGCGCCTTAGCTCGGGGGGGATATCGCCGCCGAGTATCAAAAGCCGAACAGCATGAGACACCGATTCGACACTCATTTTTTCTTCCCGATAGGCTTCAATCAGTTCCTCTATTTTTTTAAAAAGATTATTATAGGCCAGGTAATTTCTGAAACCGACGATCGCAACGACGAAACCGGAAGGAACATTTGCTTTGGCAAGATTATGAACTATTGATAAATTATACGCCTTGTACCCGGCAACATCTTCCATAAATTCATCGATTTCGTCCAGGTCATAGACAGGTTTTTTCTTATGAAGGGCTACTTTCCCCGCCAATATGTTTTCGAGTTTTCTTGCCAAGCTCTCAATAGTCCCGTATATCTGCGGGTATTGGTTGTTAGTAATGAAATTTAGATCATATGCGCTGAGTCGCACCAACTCTTCTAATTGCTTAACTTTGTCAATCAGATATTTCTTATCAAATAAATATTCCCCTCCTGTTTTCCCTCCCATATCCGCAATCAATTCCATTGCGGCGTTATTTTGCTGAATGATATCTTCAAACCGTCCGAACAGATCCGGGAAAGGAATTTTATTAGCACCATCCCAACCCAAATGCTTTTTAATTGCCTTCAGTATGTTACCCAAGGTGTTCATTAATGGGTGTCTCCGCCAATAAAAATTATTCCTATGATTGCCCCTGAAATTAATGCCATAGCAACACTTAACAGACCGTAAATGAGTCCTCTCTGATGTGCAAGTTCTCGGATAGTTTTAGTGAGACCCACTTCCTTTACAGTAAAATTAAACACCGATTTCTCGTCTGCTTTGCCGTTGCTTATCAGTGTAGTTACAACTTTGTACTCGGCCGGAACGATAGAAGGGGGAAAAGTAAAGCTGGCCGTTAGATGTTTGCGGCCCTTGGATTCGGGTGAATAGCTAATGGCGTCGTCCAGTTTTGCATAAAGCCGCTGGGATCGTTTGAGTTGAATAAATTGTTCAAAAATCGTATCGAACGATAGAGTCTTGGGCCTGATTGTAATGTTCTTTTCAAGATTATGCATCCCAACGCCGAGCGCATCCAGTTGGCTGTCCCATTTTCTGTTTCCGGGCAAAAGCAGTGCATAAAGAAACGGAACATGTTCTAATTCTACTTTGTCACGATTCATCCAAAACGGTCCGATCCTGCCTTTCATATTAAAGGTGTCCTTTCTCTCCGGTCCTTTAATTTCGATGATGATATCCCGATCTGCGGGAACTGTACCTGAAATCTTAATCTTTTGACCGGAATAGAAGCAAGTAATATCCAGATAAGACGGATTGATTTCCAAATCAGCCAAATCAGCAGCCACGGCAAGGCCGGCAATCAAAAACAGCAAACCCAGGGCCGGACCCATTGCAAAGATGATTTTCCGTTTCAATGATTCATACCTTTCATATTAGGATAAAAGAACATCCGGTTTAAGCACAAGGCTGATCAGCATTTTGGCCATCACGATAAGAACCAGAGACGCCAGGAGGATCTTTAGCTGATCTGCGTTGAGTTTTTTGCCCAATTTGGTGCCGACCTGAGCGCCGCTGGTGGAACCGATCAACAAGAGGAGCGCCAGGAAAACGTCAACTGTTTGGTTGAAATAGGCCTGCAATATCGTTACGCTAATACAAGTGAAAAGGATTTGAAACAGACTTGTTCCAACAACAACGTGCATTGGCATTCTGAGAAGATAGACCATAACCGGAACCATGATAAAGCCCCCCCCTACGCCCATAATCGCAGCCAGTATTCCGACCCCCCCTCCCAACACCAGCGGAACGATGGGGGAGAGCACAATTCCCGATTTTGCAAAGCGGGTCTTATACGGTAGGCGACGTATCAGCCGCACATAGGCGGATTTCTTTTTTGCAGCCGGTTTGGCGGGTTCAGTGCTGGTTTTGCGAAGGCCTTGCAGGCTTTCCAGGAACATGTACCCGCCCACACCACCCAGCATTACGACGTAAGTGATTGTAATCAGGAAGTCAGCGTTTCCCATTTGCCGCAAGACCTTGATAATCTGCACCCCGACGACACTCCCAATAATACCGCCGATTAGAAGACACCATCCCATTTTGAAATCAACGTTACCGAGCCGATAATGTGCGAGTGTCCCTGAAGTTGAGGCCGCAACAATCTGGTTGGAGTCAGAGGCTGCGGCCACAGTCGGTGGAATTCCGATCATAATGAGCAACGGTGTCATCAGAAAGCCGCCGCCCACTCCAAAAAGGCCCGATAGTATTCCTACTAGAAAACCCAGCCCGATCAAGGCAGGCAATAAAACGCTATGGTGTGCAATCGGCAAATAGATGTGCCAAGACATATTCATTCCTTTCTATCTGATTTGAACTTAAAAGGCATACAGGCAAATGTCATAGCAAAAAGAGTGCCAAAATTATTTTTCTTTTAATTACGGGACGTTAGGCGTAGGGGCTAAAAATAATAAAAATTGATGGTTTAATATTGCAACATTTAAGAGGTCGAAAAGATAGAATGGCAAAAAAAATGATGGAAAATAGCGCGTTGGAGTGTTTGATAATGGAACAGACGGTGTTTTATATTGAAACGTCGACGCTGGTGGCCGGACATTCTCTCAGTTTGAGGATTTGTCAATATCTATAATTTTAATGCCTTTGATATAGTCTTTAGTTTCATATTTTGTAATTCCCATAAGTTTTTTTGTTATTTCCCCAAGCCTATCGGCTTGCCGTATAATTTCCGCAGCAGGTTTATACAGCGGATTATCTTCTGATATATCAGCAATTAAGTCATCGGAAGATAAGATAAGATTCTGAAGCGGCTGGTTTAATTCATGGCACACAGCTCCGGTCATCTCTAAAATGCTTTGCAATTTTTCTTTTTGCAGCCGTTCTTCTTCCGCCAGCTTGCGGTTGGAGATATCGCGAATGGTCCCTAAGGCATGCCATTTACCCCGCAGCTGAAAAGAGGACAGCGAAAGTTCCATTGGAAATTCTGTTCCATCCTTTCTTATAGCCGACAGTTCAAGTGTCTTTCCAATTCCATCGCCCCGTCCCGTTGTCTTAAAAAGGCTGAACTTTTTGTTGAAAGCAAGCATGTATTTTTTCGGGGCCAGCAGCCGGTGCAAGTCCTTTCCTTTAGCCTCTTTTTTTGTATAACCGAAGATTCTTTCAGCAGCCTCATTCCAGTATGAAATATTTCCTTGGCTATCCATTGTTATCATTGCATCGTGGGCTGTAGAAGCCAGGCTCCGAAATTTTTCCTCACTTCCCAGCAGGGCCTCCTCCTTCTGCCTTTGATCTGTAATGTTCCTGCTGTAGACGGCCAGTTTTTCTACCTTTCCTCGTCGGCCAAATAAGGGATAGAAAGTGTTGTTAAACACAAGGCCTTCACTTTGGTCTTTAAAATGAACAGGCTCACCCGAACCAATAACCTCATCGGCTCGCGCTTTTCTCTCTTTAGCCACATCAGGCGGAAACATATCAAAAAGGTTCATCCCGACAACCTTGTTCTTGATCTTGCCAAGTCGCTGCACCGCTATTTCGTTTATGGCAATGATAGTCCCTTTAGTGTCTATAAGTATGGCAGAATCGGAAGTAGCATTAAGGAGCGCTCGTGCCGTCTCTTCCGATCTACGTAAGGTCTCCTTCGCCCGAGTGCGGGTGATGGATTCTTTTTCCAATTCCCCTACTCTTTGTTCCAGTTCTTCATATGTTAGTTTTCTAGCCATGGGAATATCACTTGATAATCCGGGCAAGCCGGATGCAAAATGAATATTTAATATTGACGATTAATTTAAGTAGCCTCCTACGTCAATTTAGATAAAATTGACTGCCATCCTT
>JAQYVG010000074.1:13039-13312 GCA_030145595.1 Desulfobacterales bacterium
AGATGGGGTATCATCGGCTTTCCCGGATAGTGCTATCTCAGGATCAGCACCGAAGATTGGCTGGTTCTAAGGAGTTTACCCACTTTCTTGGGTGGAAAAATTTTCTCAAGTATGGATTTTTCTCCCATCCACAGAGCCATCAAGCTGTGTTGGGCCTCCTGAGATACGAAAGCTTCAAAAGTAGAGGGTTCGACCAGTTGTATCAAGGGCATGTGCTGCCTGGCCGTATAATATTTTAAGATTGCATCTACTTTTCTTTCGACTTCGACCTTG
>JAQYVG010000075.1 GCA_030145595.1 Desulfobacterales bacterium
TATGCGACAGACAAATAAAAATGACAGAGCGACACGCGGCGCAAGCGCCTGCGCTGCGCGAGCGATTCCACAAATCAACAATCATCCCCGAAAAATCGGGATCTCCGCTCCGCTCCGTCAATCATCAATAGTCAATCTGGTTCCGGCTTTGCCGGGTTGAGGAATTTAGTTGGAATCTCATCAATTTGCCGGATAGAGGCGAAGTATCGCAAGGAAAGGATTCTAGGATGTCATTTATAAAGGATGCTGAAATCGTTGTCAAAGCGCTGGATGACTACCGTCGCGAATCCATTGCCGCAGAAAAACCGGTGATCGATCAACCGCCTTTGGCAAAATTGATTGCCGATCTGGACTTAAAGGCCCATGTCGCCGAAGGAGATCTGACAGGTGATCGTCTATCGGTATTTGTGAAAAAATATCTGGCTGCAACCACGCGGCTGCATCATCCGGGTTATTTGGCTCATCAGGTGGCGGTACCACACTCGGCCGGTGCTCTGGCGGCTCTGATCGACGGCTTTACCAATAATCCCATGGCCATTTATGAAATGGGGCCGGGAGCTGCCGGTATCGAGCACTTTGTCATCAACCGGTTGCTGGAAAAAGTCGGCTGGCAGCCCGCACCATTGAATATGCAAGGAAGCTACGCGCATATTGGCGGCGGCGGTGTTTTAACCCACGGGGGCTCGCTTGCCAATTTGACAGCAATGCTGGCCGCCCGCAGTCATATTGCACCGGAAGTATGGGATCAAGGGCATTTAAACGATTTGGCTTTACTTGTACCGGCTGAATCCCATTATTCCATTGCCCGTGCCGCCGGTATCATGGGTATCGGACAGCGCGCCGTTTATCCTTTGGAAGTCGATGATACCGGCGTTGTTATTCCAGACAGGCTGCCGGCTGTATACCGGCGTCTGCAGAATGAAGGCAAACGCGCCGTTGCACTAGTCGCCAATGCCTGCAGTACGGCTGTTGGCCTGTATGATCCTCTGCGGGAAATAGGCGAGTTTTGTAGGGAAAACAATCTGTGGCTGCATGTCGACGGGGCTCATGGCGCCAGCGCCCTTTTCTCCTCCAGGCATAAAAAACTGTTAGACGGGGTTGAAATGGCAGACTCACTTGTATGGGATGCCCACAAACTCATGCGAACCCCGATCCTGTGTGCCGCCGTGCTGGTAAGGGATCACCGCACCCTTGACAATGCGTTTCAACAGGAAGCCAGCTACCTTTTTCACGACAAAGAACGGCCCGGATTCGATTTCATACACCGTACGGTTGAATGCACTAAAGCCGGCCTGGGTTTGAAGTTTTTTGCCGTCCTGGCTGCCCTTGGCGAACAGGGGCTTGCAGACTATATCGACGGCCGGTTCCAACTGGCACTGGAAGCATATGAATACATCAGCTCGCATGCTGAATTCGAATGCCCGGCAGTGCCCCAGTGTAATATTGTCTGTTTTCGTATTAGAGGCAGTGATCAACTTCAGCTTTCCATCAGGGACAAACTGATCAGCCAGGGGGATTTTTATCTTTCCACGACCGTATTGGGAGGAAAACGATTCCTGCGTCTGGTATTTATGAACCAGGAAACCGGCATGAACCACATCAAGGCGCTGATAAAACAGATTCAGCAGTTAGCTGACCGGTTGACAAGTCGGTAATCGAAGTATACCTTGATATTCTATTAACTGAAAAGGACTCAAGATTAAATTCATCCGGTAATAGCAGCCATGAAAATACGATCAAAGCTTCCTGACGTCGGTATCACCATATTTACGCTTATGTCGGCCTTGGCCGCTGAGCACGAGGCCATTAATCTTTCCCAGGGATTTCCGGATTTTGATGTTGATCCTGATCTTCTGGCCCTGGTGGATAAATACATGCAAAGCGGATACAACCAGTACGCACCCATGCAGGGCGTACCGGCGCTGCGGGAAATGATTGCGGAAAAGACCCAACAACTCTACAACGCCGTTTACGATCCTTATGCGGAAATTACAATAACCTCCGGTGCCACCGAAGCCCTGTTTGCGGCCATCAGCGCAGTCGTGCATCCCGGCGATGAAGTTATCGTGATTGAGCCGGCTTTTGATTGTTACGTGCCGGCTATTACATTAAACGGCGGAGTCCCGGTATTTGTGAAGCTTAACTTTCCGGATTATCACATTGACTGGGATGACGTTCAAGCTGCAATCAGTTCAAAAACACGGCTGATAATTCTAAATTCGCCCCACAATCCCACCGGCGCCGTCTTATCGGATGAAGACATATCCGCTTTAAAACGTATTGTCGAAGATACGAATGTGCTCATAATCAGCGACGAGGTTTACGAGCATATTATCTTCGACGGTCTGGTCCACGAGAGCATGGCCCGGCATCCGGAACTTGCCCAAAGAAGTTTTGTTATCAGTTCCTTTGGCAAGACATACCATACTACCGGCTGGAAGATCGGTTACTGCCTGGCACCGGAACCGCTTTCAGCAGAATTTCAACGTGTGCACCAGTTTCTTACTTTTGCCTCGAATACGCCGATTCAGTTTGCCTACGCGGAATTTATGCAGAAAAAAGACGCTTATCTGGAGCTTGCGAAGTTTTATCAAAAAAAGCGCGACAAATTTCTGGCGCTGATCGAAACTTCGCGCTTTAAGGCTGTTCCCTGCAAGGGGACATACTTTCAAATGCTCGATTATGCCTCCATCAGCGATGAGTCCGATATCGAGTTTTCCAAACGGCTGACTATCGAACACGGGGTGGCTTCGATACCGCCTTCGGTGTTTTACCACGATAACGAAGATCATCGCGTACTGCGATTCTGTTTTGCGAAAAAAGACGAAACTTTGGAAAGGGCTGCAGAAAAGTTATGCAAGATTTAAAGGTAACGATTATTCAAAGCGAACTGGTCTGGGAGGATATTGATGCCAACCTGGCCGAATTTGACCAAAAGATTAACGACATTCAAGAAGATACGCATCTGATTATTCTGCCGGAGATGTTTACGACCGGCTTCAGCATGAATCCCGCGAATCTGGCCCAGGGCATGGACGGCAGCGCCGTCAAATGGCTTCAGGAAAAATCACGCCAAGAAAACGTTGATATTGCCGGCAGCGTCATCATTAACGCCGGCGGCAACTTTTATAATCGCCTGCTGTGGGCCAAACCGGACGGCCGGCTTTTGACTTACGACAAACGACACCTTTTTCGCATGTTGGGCGAAGAAAAGGTTTACAGCGCCGGCGACAAAACCATCACAGTACAATTGCACGGCTGGAAGATCAGGCCCTTTATCTGCTACGATCTGCGCTTTCCCGCCTGGACACGCAATATCTCCAACCGCTTCGACCTGGCGATCTTTGTCGCCAACTGGCCGGAAAAGCGCGCGATGCACTGGAAGTCCCTGCTGCAGGCCCGCGCCATTGAAAACCTGTGTTACGTCATCGGCGTTAATCGCGTCGGCACCGACGGCAACGGCCTGACATACAGCGGTGACACCTGTGTCATCGATCCGGCGGGCAACATTCTTTTTCAAAAGGCTCACGCTGCCTGTACTCATACCGCCCAACTTTCTTATTCCAAGCTGCAAGAGTACCGCAAATCGTTCCCGGCCTGGATGGATGCAGACCAAGATCTGATTCGGATTCCTGAATAATCAATGCCATCGACATATAATTATTATCACAACACCTCGTATCTATTGAATATATATACTTTTTACAAGGTGTCTGGAAAATTCGTTGAAGAAAAATTTCTCGTTCTTTTTCACTCTAATCGAAGTTGCTTGTTTCCCATCACTTAAGCCATGAATTTTCTGGCCGTTTCTTCGGCCAGTTTCATTATGTCCTCACGGGCCTCCATGTCGCCCTTATTAAATACCCCACAGGCACGAATCTGATAACTGTCGCTGAACCCATACCATTTGAAAATGGAGTCGTATCTGGGAAATACATCTGTAAAGAGACTCTCGTCAGGGTGCCCCTGAGCCTCGATGAACACCAGTTTCTTGCCCGGAGAAAGTCGGCATGGGCTAGGATTGGTCGCGTAATCGGGCACCAAATATGAGTAGGTTCGGTCAATGAAAGCCTTGAGTTGACTTGAGATTTCGGAAAAATAGATGGGAGTGGCCAACACAAGCACCTCGGCAGCGCGGATGGCGTCCAAGACCTCCGCCAGGTCGTCCTTGAGTACGCATTTTTCCAGTTTGGTTTTGCACGTCATACACGCCTGACAGCCGCGGTATTTCAGCTTGTTTAAGGCAAAGGTCGTAACTTCAGCGCCTAAACCTTTAGCGGTCTCGCAAAATTTGCTGGCCATGGCTGCGCTATTTCCTTTAGGTCTCGGGCTACCAAGCAGACAAATTATTTTCATGTTCACTCCCCCTTTCACTATACGGTTAGCTTCAAATCCTCAATTCCCAATCCCAAATATGCCATTTTTCTTCTCACAAGTTCTCTTCCACCGACTCCACCTTCGCCGTGATGCGGTCCTTACCCTTTCTCTTTTTCCTGACCAAAAACAAAATAAACACTATTTGTTTTTTTGATCCCTCAAATCGGAATTTATATTCAACTTTCTGCAAGGAATCTGAACCTGATAATTAATCTAAAGCCCCCAACATCTTTTATTTGAATCCATTTGTGAAATAATGTCAAAGATTCTTCTTAATCCTCAGATGTCAACGACTTGATTTGACTACACACCATGGCAAGCGATGTTTATCCAAACAGGTTAGTTTTACATGTTTATATACGAGAAAGTTGGTTTTTTTAAGAAAATTAAATGATTAGCTTGCTTTTTGCACAAAAAGTGTTATTATTCATTTATTCAACAAGGCCCTGCCTTCAATTGGTGGGGCGGTTTTTTTCTGAAGGAACAGTCCGGTTTTTTAATGTGGTATCCTCCAGCTTAAGATTTTGAAAATTTTTTGAAAGGAGGATGTTATTATGGCGACTGGAATTGTAAAATGGTTTAACAGCGGCAAGGGTTTTGGTTTCATTGAGCAGGAAGATGGACCGGATGTATTTGTACATCATTCAGGTATCAATGCAGACGGTTTTAAATCCCTCAATGAAGGCGACCGAGTTTCCTTTGATATAGAACAAGGACAAAAAGGTCCTGCTGCAGCAAATGTCACTGTGATCTAACCTTACGTTCTGAGTAAAAAGGGCATTCCTTCTAATATTGAGGGGATGCCCTTTGTTTTTTTGAATTAGCACTATTCCTGTCCGTAATTACAAGATCTCAAACCCTAAAAATATCCTGGCCAAATTCCTTTCCTTTTCATCACTATCAAGAATAACGGCCTTCGAGGTGACAGCATGGCGAAATCACATGACTCAGTTAAAAAGCGTAAAAAAGAATTAGCAAGGAGGCTAAAGCAAGAGCAAAAAAGAGAACGCAAGATAGAACAAAAAACCGATGAATCTGAAATTCAACAGGACTAAATCCAGAAGACAATAGAACCCCCGGAAACAACATGAATTTATAAAGTTGATACTCTGGGCTACCCCCAACCCTTCAGGATAATCGACATATGAAGCAACACCAGAGAGAAGCGATTCTAATATCGTTTTTAAATGAAAAGGGAAAATATAAAAAACTCGCAGAATATATTGTTCAGCTGATCCAAGACGATCCTTCGTCACCGCAAGAAAGTCTGCATACAATTATATATCGCATCAAAGATGAAATAAGACTTATCGAGAAAATTAATAGGCTGAATAAAGAGCTTGAGGCCGGCGTACCGTCAATTATAGAAGAAAATTATCCAGAAAGGGTCGGCGATCTATTAGGCGTCAGGATAATCTGTCTGCGCCTTTCAGATGTCGAAAAAGTCGAGACATATATTAAACTTTTGTCTGAAGAGAACATCTTGAGTTTTGTAAAAGGCCCCGATCAAAAAACATCCTTCATTCTGCCGGTTAACCCTGGTGACTCGATACCATATGACATAGATCTGAGATATAGCGGATACTCATCTATTCATTACCAGATAGAATTAGGCGAAAATTCAGATGCCCCACCAGAATTGAAGGGTCTTCTATTCGAGTTGCAATTGAGGACGATTCTTGAGGAGGCCTGGAGCGAGATTGATCATAAATATAGATACGCGCGCAGTAGAATCGGTGTAAATCTCCCGGAACATATACATATGGGCTTTTATAATTTGAGCGCCTACCTCCAGTGCGTAATAAAAATCTGAGGTAGAAAGTGCATGTATTTCAACGCGCCATTTTAACCCATGGAGGAGCTGGCTCGGATCCACAAGATTCCGATGGACCACAGTCGGCAGCCAAAGTCGGAATGGATTTAATGGTGAATATATCGTTCTAAAAATTCTGGCGAAAGAAGTCTATGGCTTGCTGGAACAAAATATGAGTCCAAGTGAAGCTGCACAAAAGGCGCTGACTCTATTTGACGATTCTGTTGATGCAGGGCTCATCATTTTAAGTAAATCGCAAAATTATATGTTGAATGTCTTCTGTAATATCCATGAATATTTTCTATCCACCTTATCGCTTCAACATTATTGATTTTTACGAGACACGATAAATTTGCATGGCGGAGGATCACTGAATTGAAGTCGGAAAATCAATGAGAACATTAAACTACGGTATACCTCCCGGGTACCTGATGACGCAGAAAATACCGCGGAACCGAGAGCACGATTTAAAAACTTTATAGCATGTGCTTCAATTCTCTTCGTCAAGCTATTCCAAGTTTTAATCTTATTTGAGTTGCCCCTGGAACCTAATCAACTCCAAGAGTCTTATAATTCTAAAGGTTTTTAGGCTTTTACCGATATATTAGTGGAATACCCCATTTAAGGAATGAATTATTAGAAAGTTGAAAAATTATGGGAATTATTAACCTTTCTGAAATAACGCCAGGCATGGTGTTAGCCGCTGACTTGAGGAACAATGACGGACGTTTTCTGTTGAGCAAAGGCAGTAAGGTAGCATCAAAGGATATTCGAATTTTCAAAATATGGGGAGTCATAGAAGCTGACATTGAGGGAGTAACCCAAAATGATGTTGAAGAAAAGGTAATATCACATTTAGAACCCGCCATTGTCGAAGCAGTTGAAAAAAAGGTTCGCAAACATTTTGTTCATACAAATCTGGAAGACCCAGTGATATACGAATTGTTTCGCTGCTGCAAAATTCGCACAGTTAAAGCAATCAAAACCAAAGATTCGGTTGAAATTCTTAACATGCAGGACCTCACATCCAGCAATGAAATTGAAGATACAATTGTGGAAGGCACAGCTCCCCCAGTGAACCCCGTTGAATTGATTAAGCAGGATATCAATCTTCCGACGCTGCCAACCGTTTTTATGCAAATCAACGACACCATACAAAATCCGACCAGTTCAGCCATTGATATCGCCAAAGTGATCGGCAATGATATCAATCTTTCCGCCAAGCTATTAAAAATTGTAAACAGTGCTTTTTATGGCTTCCCCAACAAGATAGACACTTTGACTCGCGCGGTAACCATACTCGGCACTAAACAGCTGAGCACTTTGGCGATGGGAATCAATATCTTAACTGCATTCAATAATATCCCTGATTGTCTCATAGACATGAAATCATTCTGGATGCACAGTATTGCTTGCGGGACCATTTCGCGGATTATAGCAAACTATCAAGGGTTTCAAAACACTGAACGATTATTTCTGGCCGGTTTAATTCATGATATTGGCCGGTTGGTTTTATACAATTACACTCCAATTAATGCCAGAAATGCAATCCAAAAAGCGAAAAATAATGATCGTTTGTTATATGAGTTAGAGCACGAAACCATGAATTGTGATCACACAACAATAGGTGCATTGCTATTAAAAAAGTGGAAATTGCCCAAGTCTTTGGAAAACGCTGTTAGGTATCACCACAGTCCAAAAAATTCTCGAGACCCTTTAGAACCGGCTATTGTACATTTAGCAGATATTATGACAATCGCTCTAGGTATAGGTTCCAGCGGAGAACGTTTGGTGCCTCCATTAGAACCTGAAGCATGGAAATGTATTGGCCTCTCGCCCAATATTTTATCATTAATGATAGATCAATTGGATAATCAGCTCGAGGAAATATTGAGGGTTTTTAATTTAAATGAATCTTAAGAACGTTGCAGAAAATGGCTTCCAGTGTTTGGAAGAGTCTACCGGATCCTCGGATAAAAATACCGAGTATTTGGAAGAACGTGTACGCTACCTTGAGGAAGTTAACCGCTATACACTTGATGCCCTGGAGGTGGCAGCTTCTCTGGGCGATTTTCAGAATAGTATCAATAAACTTGAGGATATTCCGGCTATTTTAGAAGAAGCCAGATCGAGAATAAAACGCTTGATACAATTTAAGACCATGGCTTTCTTCATGGTAGATGAAAATACAAATGATTTTTCCCTTGCAGATGTTAATCCCTCAAAATACGCTCCATCTATCCAAAAGGAAGTAGATCTTTTAATCGAAAACGGATCTTTTTCCTGGGCCTTAAGGGAGAAAAGGCCCATTATCGTCACTTCAAAGAATCGTGAAACGCAACTAATTCTTCACGCCATGTCCACAAGTTCAAGAATCAGGGGCATGTTTGTTGGCATAGTGGAAAAAGGCATCACCGATATAAATGGCATTTCATTGTCTCTGCTTTCGATTATTATTCTAAACAGCTCCAATGCCCTTGAAAGTTTCGAATTGTACAAAATGATAAGGGAAATGAATAATAACCTCAAAAAGAAAGATAATTATAAGATCCTATTTGAAGCAGCTCCCGATGGCGTGGAAGTCCTGGATAGACAGGGAAATATTATTCACTGCAATAAAACACACCAGAATTTACTTGGATATAATAACAAAAAAATAATCGGGAATCATACTACCGATTTTTTTTCGGATCAAAGCAAAGCCTCATTCCATGAAAATTTTTCCACTTTGAAAGAAATCGAATATGTTGAAAGTGAGATTGAGCTGATTTGTTCTGATGGTTCTTTACTTCCAGCTTGGAGAAAAGAAAAGGCCATTTACAATGAAAATAGGGATTTTATTGGTGCTGTAGTTTACAACCGTGACATTTCGATGCTTAAAATTGCAGAACGGGAGAAGACAAAACTTGAATCCCAACTCCGGTCTGCTCAAAGAATGGAATCCATTGGCACCTTAGCTGGTGGTATAGCCCATAACTTTAACAACCTGCTCATGAGTATCATGGGAAATGCATCCTTGCTGCGTATGGATATTGATTCCGCACATCCGTATTATAAAAATCTAAGGAACATTGAACAACAGGTTCAACATGGATCCAGGCTAACTGCTCAACTTATAGGATTTGCCAGAGAAGGAAAATATGAGGTAAAGCCAATTAGCCTAAACCAGGTGGTGCAAGATACTGCTGGTACTTTTGAATTAACCAGAAAGGAAATTGTGGTTCATCAAGAGTTGGATGATAAATTATATGGAATAAAGGTAGATTTGGGCCAGATCGAACAAACTTTGCTAAACTTGTATATTAATGCTGCGGATGCCATGCCTGGAGGGGGTAATCTTTTCTTAAAAACTAAAAATGTAACCCATAAGGATATGGTTGGAAAACCCTATGATCCAATACCAGGAGACTATATCCTGCTAACTATTAGAGATGATGGCGCAGGCATGGACAAAGAAACCAAGGAACGCATCTTTGAGCCATTCTTCACAACAAAGGGTCTTGCCGAAGGTACAGGCCTTGGATTGGCTTCTGCTTATGGTATCATAAAAGCACATGGTGGTTACATTGATGTTGATTCTGAAAAGAGTCATGGAACTACTTTCAGTATCTATCTGCCGTCATTAGGAGAAGCAATAAAAAATAAAAAAGAGTTGCCATGCAAAATTATGAAAGGCAAGGAGACACTCCTTCTGGTAGACGATGAGGAGGCGGTTATTAATACCGGAAAACAAATACTGAAAAAATTAGGTTATAAAGTCCTATCGGCAACGAATGGAATAGAGGCTTTAGAACTATATGAGAAAAATCAAGACAACATTGATATGATTCTTTTAGACATGGTGATGCCAATCATGGGAGGCGGTGAGACTTACGATAAAATGAGAAAAATAAATTCTGATATAAAGGTTCTACTTGCAAGTGGATATAGTATAGAAGGAAAAGCAAAAGAGATACTTGAAAGAGGCTGTGACGGTTTTATACAAAAACCGTTCAGCATAGAAGAATTGTCGCATCGAATAAGAAATATTCTGGATAAAGATTAATGGGATGACACTGTTATTCATCTCCGATTACGCCCTTAACCCGGATTTCTCACAGGCCTTATGCATTAAAATTTTAAACCTGCCCCTTCCCTCAAAACAATTGCCAATATTGTAAATCTGTATTACTATAATATAATCTGTATATTGCGACGGTGATCCTGCAACAGTAGCTCTATTTCTTCTCTCAGCATCTGTGTGAATGAAGCTCCCCAGCCCTGAGAGGCGGAATTTACGCTACGCTCCACCAATCTGCGGGGAATACGTCCGTTGTTGCAGTTCAAATCAAGTGAAATGCTCTACAATTATAAAGAGCTGAAAGTATTTCAAAAGTCTTGTCAGCTGCATCAACTAATCGGGAGAAGAACCAAATTTGCCTAACGCGTAACATTTGATGAACCTAAAACCCGCAATCCAAAATCGAATGAGGTAGCCGTGGCTAAAGCACAAGTCTTGATTGTCGAAGATAACGGGATTATCGCGATGGACTTAGAAAGCCAGTTGAAGAGACTTGGTTATAGTGTCTCCGCAATAGTGGATTATGGAGAAGAAGCCATTAAAAAGGTAAAAGAGAATACTCCTGATTTAGTATTGATGGATATAGTGCTTAAAGGTGAGATTGACGGGATTGAAGCTGCCAAGGAAATACGCAAACAATTTGATGTTCCAGTTGTCTTCATTACAGCCTTTGCTGATAAAGAAAGGCTTAAGCGCGCCAAGCTTGCTTATCCTTATGGCTTTATTATCAAGCCGTTTCAGCATGAACACCTTAACATAACCATCGAGATGGCGCTCTATTTTGCTGAATTAGAAGCTGAGCGCAAGCAGGCCGAGGAGGCCTTGCAAAAGGCTCATGACGAGTTGAAAAAAAGTGTTGCAAAACGAACCGCTGAACTAAACAAGATAAAAGCCATTAATACCCTGGCAGGCGGAATTGCGCATCAATTTAACAATGCTTTATCCGGCATAACCGGCAACATTGATCTTATTGAGATGGATTTGCCGGATAATGAAAACATGGCCGGGTATATCCAGCAGATGAAGGGTTCCGTTGATCGGATGACTAAACTGACCGAACAACTTTTGGCCTATGCCAGAGGAGGCAAATATCAGGCTGAGAACATATCATTGAATGCGTTTGTGGAAAACGTGCTGCCGTTAATACAGCATGGTATCGATCATCGCATTAAGATAGAGACAGATCTGCTGACAGATGTTGTGAATATAAATGCCGATCCGGCTCAAATGCAAATGATATTTTCCGCTGTTTTGACCAATGCATCAGAGGCTATCGAAGGTGAGGGTCGTATTCGGATCAGTATCAGAGGGACAGAGATTGATGATGAGTTTGTAAAATACCATTCAGCTCTTAAGCCCGGATACCATGCCTGCCTCGAAGTCGATGACAACGGTACGGGGATGGATAATGAAATAAGAAGCAAAATATTTGAGCCGTTCTTTACCACCAAGTCTCCTGGTCGGGGGCTCGGTATGGCTGCGGCATATGGTGTCGTAAAAAACCATAATGGATGGATTTCCGTATATTCTGAAGCAGGCAGAGGAACTGTGGTCCGCATCTACCTCCCTGCCATAGAAGCACCGGCCAAAATACCTGCAACACCGAAGATAGAGCTGCCCCGAGATAGCGGCACTATCCTCCTTATTGAAGACGAAGAAATAGTCAGGGATGTAAACCGGGCACTATTAGAAAGGTTGGGTTACCGTGTTTTGGCGGCTGTGAACGGGCAAGAAGCGGTTAATACCGCCAAAAGCTATGATGGAAATATTGATTTAGCCCTGCTCGATATTATTCTGCCTGATATAGAGGGGAAGGAAGTTTATCCGCAACTCATGGAGGCTCGCCCCAATCTGAAAGTCATCGTTTGCAGTGGATATTCCATCGATGGCCCTGGCCGGGAAATTTTAGATGAAGGTGCTCAAGGTTTTATCCAAAAGCCGTTTAACCTTGCAGCTTTATTGGAAAAATTAGAGGAGGTTTTAAAGGGCTAATTGAGAGGTAAAACTCAATGTGTCCGTTGTCGGTTGTAATTTAAGATCAGGCTATCAGTCATTTGACCCCATAATTTTTTCCTCCGATACGGCTCACCTGTTGTTGCCACAGTGTAGCATAATAATCTAATTTCATTTAGAATTTCGCTTTAATTGTTTGACATGTGATTCTTTAACTGTTTAATTGGAATAATCATCGAAATTTGTAATTTTTACCTTATAACCACTGCACAATAAGTTTCGTTTTACAGGAAACTTCAATATTAAAAGCCAGTTCTTGTTATTCTTGCTAATACTTTCTCTTTGAGAAAACGAGATGAAAGATAAGGATAAATCAAAAGAACAACTCCTGAAAGAATTGGCGTTACTACGCCGAAATCTCTCTGATTTTGAACAATCAGAAGTCAGCCCACAAAGCCCCGAGTCTGTTCTGCGCAACAGCGAAGCTCAATACCACAGCCTTTTTGATGGAATCCCTGTGGGACTTTACCGAACCACGCCTGAAGGTCGTATTTTAGAGTTCAACTCAACCATGGTAAAAATGCTGGGTTATCCGAACCGTGAAAGCCTGTTGTCTATCAATGCCATTGATCTTTATGTAAACCTTGAAGACCGCTCGCAATGGCAAGTTATGCTGGAGCAAGAAGGGCTCGTACATAAATTTGAAGTTCAGTTCTACCGGGCCGACGGTACTATCATCTGGGTCAACAATACAGCCCAAGTAGTCAAATGTGATCAAGGAAAAATACGCTACTACCAGGGACGTTTAGAGGATATCAGCGATCGTAAACAGGCCGAGGAAGAACTCCGGAAGCATAAAGAAAACCTCGAAAAACTGGTAGCAGAACGCACTAGAGAGCTCACCTGTCGCAACCTGGAATTGAAACAGGAAATTACCGAACGTCAACGGATCGAAATGGAACTCAAGCAGGCGAGAGACTACCTTGAAAATGTTTTGGATAACTCTCCTGACGTTATTGGAATTGTAGACAAGCACGGCAGGTTCATCATGTGGAAC
>JAQYVG010000076.1 GCA_030145595.1 Desulfobacterales bacterium
ACTGTTCCGGAAAGAAAGCTGACGCCGTTGCTGGATGCATACAGGCAAAAATATGCCGGCCTTAATTGCTACGGAAAATAAACCCTATAGTTGCATAAAAAATATGCAACTATAGGGTAAACCGGAGGTTGTAATGATAAAAAAACGATGGCTACTTCTGCTGATTAGCTTTTGCTTCCTGATTGGATGTGCCGACATTTTTAAGAAGCCGGAAGAAAAATTCAAAAAAATTTCTCTTGGAATGAGCAAAAAAGAAGTATTATCTGCCTTGGGAAAGCCGACGGTTGCAAAAGGTGCCATACGAAATAAGTACGCTCAAATAGTCGAGGTCTGGGAATACACACTGGCTTTACTCGCTGATGAGTCTAAAGGAGCTATTGTCGGGAAAAAAACCCTGACGGTTATAACGGCCGGTGCCAGAGCACTTAAAGTTAAATGGGTAAGAAAAGATTTCTGGTTGTATTTTTACGACGACACCCTTGTTCTATGGAGGGAAGTCGGAGATTGGGGCCAAGAGATCGATAGAATATATGAATATAAGTTTGATAAACCGGAGCTAGCTAAATGAGCGGGCGTAGGTTTTTTACTGCTGAGCCGCTCCATGGATAATCATTAAGAACTAAGGATCCGATAGGTTGGATTACTGATGCGTTCGCTTTTGCAATGCGGGCAGCGACCCGGGCGTGTATAACGTTTCCGATTTTTAAAAATATAGCCGCACCCCAAACATTGGGAAGGGGTGATTACAAGCTTTTTTCTTTTTGTATTGACAGTGCGTCCAATATGAGCAAGATGCTCATACACCTCTTTTTCCCGGATCCTCACCTCCTGGGACATTTCCCTGGCGCTCATCTCCTCTTCTTCCAAAAGCCCGATCATCTGCTTGCGTATGGTTTGCATTCATGGCCTCGTTTTTAAGATGCAGTATGGTTTTCATTTTTCTTTTTTATTTGACAGGATTAACAGGACCTTCAGGATTTACTTATAATTTTCACATTTTCCCCCGCTATGCGGGACCCCGATAGCGGAATTTGCGCTTTGCTCCAACAGGCAGGAACGGCTAAAGATTAAAAATCTGGTCAATCCTGTAGATGCCTAATATAAAATAACCTCTGTGGACTCTGTGAGCTCTGCCTGCCCAATGGAATTAAGTTTTGGTTGTTATTCCATCGGGGTGAGAGATATAAAAGACCCTTATTAGGGTCGATATCAGGCCACTCTTTTTAGGAGTGGTAATTGATTAGAAACTCGGCTAGGGTCAAGCTTTGATATAAACACCGCGCCCAACACGCCTGATTTTACCCTGCTTAACGGCCCTGTGAACAGCATTGCTGAGTTTTTTGTCGTCAAATCCTGTCTTGGCCTTCAAGGTTGAAATTCCGACCCCCTTTTTATAGCGGCGAATAATTTTGAGGACTACCTCCGTGGTAGTTAAAGCGGCTGTTTTACGGACAGCAGGTTTCTGCACCGATGCTTTCTTTTTTGATACCACCCCGGCAGCCTGAATCCTTTCATGCATGTCCACCTGCGCTGCGAGCTTTTTGGTCTCATTAGATAAGTCTTTTAAGGTCTCTGATATAAACGGCAGAAGCGTCTTTAAGCTCGTTTTCGTCGATCCGTGTCCGACTTTCTTTTTTATCAAAACAGGAAGCATGTGCTCTTCCGTGGATTCATAGGTTGTAAATCTTTCCGAGCAGAGTAAACATTCCCGCCGCCGCCGAATGGAAATCCTGTCGCTGGTTAGCCTTGAATCGACCACTTTACTGGTTAAACTTACACAATGCGGGCATTCCATATCAGCTTCCTTTCATCTTTTTTCCATAATACCTTACGGGCTGATTTCTTCTTTGAGCATGCAGCAGGCAATTTTATATTCGGGTTCACCTTTTTTGTTGTAGCTCAAATTGTCCGGCTGAACAAGTTTGTTCATCACACACCCTTCAGGGATGTTCAGCCCGAAAAAATCGACCTCGTTTATCTTAGGGGTTTTGATAAGCAAGTCGTTCTGTATAGCCATGCTGTGTAAGGGAAAGTCTTCGCACAAAGGGCACCGATATACCCGTCCGTTTGGAAAAATGAAATAATTCTCTGCCACGATGCCGGCGCACTCGAAAATCTCATCGGAGCTCAAAAAAACTTTCGGATATGAAACCGTTATACCGAGTCCGGCAATTTTTTGGGCCACATCAGGAATTATCTTTAACCACTGTGAGCGCGAAACCTGAAGTTTTTCCTGTCCGGTTTTGACAGATTCTCCCCTCAGGCCGATAACCTGAATGAAAAAACGATTTACTCCCAGATCTTTAAGCAAAAGCGGCATTTTGTCAAGCTCATGGATATTCAGCGTGCTTACCGTGTAGATAAGACTTGTTGAAAAACCGGCCTGTACGGCCTTGCGGATGCCGGCGATACATTTATCATAAGATTCATGGCCCCGAATCATATCGTTTGTTTTGCGCGTGGCACCATCTAAGCTGAAACTGAAGTAATCGATCTCATGGGGAGCGACTTTTGACAGGATATCATTAAAGAGATATCCATTGGTATCCACGGTAATAGAGCTGTATCCGATCTTTTTGGCTGATTTTACGGCAGCCGGCAGATCAGGATGCATTGTAGGTTCTCCGCCCAGGAATATAACATTGGCTGTTTTGTTCTTACTGGCAAACACCTCGAGCCACGCTTTGATGGTCTCTATTGACAGCTTCTGTTCTCCGTGCTGCTCTCTGTTGATATAGCAGTGTTTACACTTTAGGTTGCATTGAGTTAGAATATGAAAAAAGATATTTACGGCGTTTTTTGTAAAGGCTACGGTTTTTTTCATAACAATACCCTAATTGAGCGAAAGTTGAGGATGCGCTAGATTCGCGGCGTCAAGGGCGTAGCCGTAGTCAGTTACTGCAAGCCCTTGACAACAAAGAATATGGCGTATCATCGGCTTTCCCGCAGGGTAAACAAAATGAAGATTTGATTTCGTAGTTTATAACTCATTCATACACGGATTACAACTTACTGGCTTGACACCATATTACACTCTGAAACATTTAATAAAAATTGACTTCTTCATTTTGTTTACGCTCAACTAGGGTAAAATCATACTATATCAACAGTTGAACTGCAACAGCGAGCCCTTAGAGGGATTAATTGCAGTTTTATATTTGACAGGATTTACAGGATTGACTGGATTTATTGCTTTCTCGGTTTCCCCCGGTATGCGGGACAGGCAGACGAAACCGAGAAATAACAATCTCACTTTCAGCGAGAACAAAAACCAAAAAATCCGGTGGTATTGTTTGTAGTGTGGTGTACACCTCCGCGTCAGCGGACTTGGTTTTTCCCCTTTCGTCCCCGCTTTCAGCGGGACAGGCCGGAAAGGGGAAAAGAAAATCCTGAAGATCCTGAAGATCCTGTCTAAATAAAAAAATTTGCCGTTTTTTGGGTTGGTTGGGGTTGTTGATGAGGCCAAGAATTGCTATAGATAAGATTTGTTGAGATGGCTTGTAATTGGAAGGAATATAGAAGCAAATGGTCATGCAAAGTATTGCAGGTTTGTTGGTTTTTGCCGGAGTTGCCTGGCTGATCAGTGAGAATCGGGGCCGGGTTCGGATCACTACTGTGTTGGCCGGAATCGCCATCCAACTGACAGTGGCATTCATTCTGTTAAAACTGCCTGTCTTCAGGGATTTTTTCATATCATTAAACCGGCTGGTGTTGTCCCTGGAAGAATCGACCGCCGCCGGTACATCCATGGTGTTCGGCTACCTGGGAGGCGCCCAGCTGCCTTTTGCCGAAAAATATCCGGGCGCCAGTTTTATTCTGGCCTTTCGCGCCCTGCCCCTGATTCTGGTTATCAGCGCTCTTTCGGCCCTTCTGTTTTACTGGAAAATTCTGCCGCTGGTGGTCAAAGCCTTTTCCTGGTCTTTGCAAAAGACCATGAGACTGGGCGGTGCCGAGGGACTAGGCGTATCCGCCAATATCTTTGTGGGGATGGTGGAATCGCCCCTTTTTATTCGTCCCTATCTTGCAGATATGACCCGCAGCGAAATCTTTACGCTGATGACCACCGGCATGGCAACCATCGCCGGAACGGTCATGGTGCTGTACGCCAGTATCCTGAGCAGCGTCATTCCCGATATCATGGGCCACATTCTGACCGCTTCCATCATCAGCGTACCGGCAGCCGTGACGATCTCGAAAATCATGATACCCGAAACCGGCAAACTGACCTCCGGTGAGCTGACGTCTCCGGAACCGGCCTTAAGCGCCATGGACGCCATCACCAAAGGGACCATACAGGGTGTCCAGCTGCTCGTAAATATCATTGCCATGCTGATTGTACTTGTGGCTCTGGTCCATCTTGTCAATCTGATCCTTGGTCTGCTGCCGAACGTTGGAGGCCTGCCGGTGTCGCTGCAAAGAATGCTGGGGCTGATTATGGCGCCGGTGGTTTGGCTCATGGGTATCCCCTGGCAGGAGGCTCCCGCAGCCGGCGCCTTGATGGGAACCAAGACCATCCTGAACGAATTTCTGGCTTACCTGGATATGAGTCGCCTGGCCCCAGGCACCCTGAGCCCTAAAAGCATATTGATCATGACATATGCCATGTGCGGGTTTGCCAACCCGGGGAGTCTGGGGATCATGATCGGCGGCATGGGGACTATGGCGCCGGAAAGACGCGATGAAATCGTAGCCCTGGGCCTGCGATCCATTGTCGGCGGTACGCTGGCCACCTGTATGACCGGGGCTGTGGTGGGAATTTTGGGTGGATAGCTTTATTATGTCCTGAAAAACCTGGTCCTCTAGGCCGGATCAGAGATACCTGGCTCTGCCTTAGAGTTTTGAGTCCAAAATCGCAAATTCCAAGCACTAAATTACAAATAAATCACAAAATCCAATATTCAATCGTTCGACCTAGAGGCTCTCGACAGGTGACCAAAACCTTCCAGGACGAGACCTTGTTTGGCCTCCGGCCAGTAGGGGCATCGGGCCTACGCCCCGGAGGGATTTTCGAATTTCGGTCATTGTTATTTATTTGACATTTGGTATTTGATATTTGGAATTTAATTTGCTCCATTTGAGATAGGTGCACTCCTATGGGGTGAAATCAAAGCCAGGTCCTCTGGGCCATTATTCTTTATTTTGTTTGCTCTCAATTAGGGTATCAGCCCATATAGAGCTTTAGTAATAAATTGACCACCAAAAGGGCAAACAGGGAAGGGAGGATCATTATCCGGACGCGTTTGGATGGTTCCTGAACGAGATTTTTAAGCCCGAGATAACCTCTGCTCAGGCCAAAATACAGCCCGGCCAACAAAATGCCGCCTTGGATCAAGGGAATCCATTCCGGATAAAGAGGGTTGAAGGGATAATCCGCGGTGCCAAAGAGGTTCCATCCCAGACCCAGGGGATCGGATATCACCGACAGGATATAATTATAGTTGATCATGACCGCCGGCAGGCTAAAGGCGATCCAGGCAAAAATGCCGACCGGAATCAGGGTGTATACAAGTTTCAGCGTAACGGTACGATCGTCTGCCGGCCTGCCGGCCAGACGGTTGGCCCCTTTGGCGGTAAGCGCAAAGAGTCCGGGGAATATTAGCAGTGCAAGGGTCCAGATTGAGGCCAGATATATTAAAAAAGGGATAATCTGTCCGCTTTCGGTCACATTGGCCGCATCTTTGATGAAGCCCCAGGGCCCCAGCATGGTAATGCTGAAGGCAATGGCCACCACCAGCATAATAATTACGTTGAACATCTCGTCATAGCCGCGCAGTGTTCGGTCCGAGCCAAAGGGTCTGAAGAAAACCCCCACATTATCCTTGGGGCAGCTCTTGATGCACTCGGTACAAAGCCCGCAGTAATTATTTCGACTCATCTTGCCGATGTACTGATTCCAGGGGCAGGCCCAACCACCGGGCCCGCCGACAAAACAGCACTTTTCCTTGTGTTTTTTACAGATATCCGGGTCTATGGCACGCACTGCGGTCATGGATGCCATGGAATAGGTGCCTAAAAATCCGCCCACGGGGCACAGATAAAGACAAAAGACACGCTGCCGGAAAATAAGAGCAAGAATAAGGGTTAGCCCTAAAATAATCAGGAAAATGATCGCCGTGGCAATGGGGCGTGTGATCAGGATCATGCCAAATGAAATCAGGACCAGAAAGAGAACATTTTGAAGCCACATATTATCCATCTTTTTGGGCCAGTCTTTTTGAAGCCCGGTAAACCTGTGATGCAGGCGTTTAAACGGCTTTTGAAAGTACTTAACAGTCGTCAGGCGTCTACGGCTGAGCCACTCGGCCGGTGCCGGCAGCGGACAAACCATGCACCAGATTCTGCCGCCTAAGGGAACGATAATGGCTTTTAAGACAAACCACCAGAGAATCCACACAAAGATGATGGCGATATTACGATTACCTACCGGGCTGCCCCACAGGCTGCTGAGGATAAAAAGATAGAATACGATAACATTGGGCAATATAACTAAAAAATGAAAGTTGCGGTGTTTGACCAGCCGTTTCAGACCCGGCAGGCGATCCAGCATGTTAATTTGTTTGAAGCCGGAAAAACGGGTTGGAGAATCGAACCGTATCAAAAATAACACACAAAACACCACCCATATGGATAATGAGACCAAGAGATGATAAGAGGTGTTTGGTCTTACGATCAATTCACCGGTCATAAAGGGATGAAGGTTTCCGCAGGTTTGGATACATCGGTAGGTGAACTTACCCGGTCTGCTTGCCACAAATTTGGTTGATGACACCCTGTCCCAGTCGGTTATAAGTTTGCCTTTATGATCCTGCCATGTGTATTTGCGGAAAGTTACCCCCTGCTTGTTTATAAGTTCAAGCGGGTGTCCATCCAGAAAAAAACCGTGGGGAACATCAGCAGAAGCCATACTTAATGCAATTGTATCACCTTTATTGACGACAATCCTTGCAGGAGAGTAGCTGTATTTTCTGGCTTCCAATAAGATCTTATGCGTGCGGGGCTTTATGGGCAAGAAGGCCAGGGAAAGGGGAAGAATTACTGCCAGTTCAAAGCTCAATAGAATCACAAGCCATGTTTTTTTTCTGCTCATACGTTACTGTACAGCGGCAGTGAGGATTTGTCTGTATTCGTAGAACCGGTACTAACTAGTGTTCATCCATTAATGAGGATTTTTGTTCAAGATCAAGGCATGCGAAAAAAATAACCACAGGCATATAGTTGTTATTCCGAGGATTATTTTTTGAGCATAACGCAGAGATTGGGCAAAAAGACCATTTATGGATGGGCACTATCTATCTTTAACCACCAATGTACCCTTCATGTTCTGATGAATGCCGCCGCAGAAAACATTACAAGCAAAGACAAAGGTGCCGACCTTATCCGCCTTAAAGGATACAAACGCAGTTTTCCCCGGCTTTATTGGTTCGGTTACATAAACCCCGAAGGCTTTAAGGCTGAAACCGTGGGCCACATCACTGCTTCTTAGCTTTAAAACAACCGAATCATTTTTAAAAACCTCTATCACCGGCTTTTGGGAAGACCCCTGTTTTTTTTCGAAAGAGAGAATATCATGCGCCTGAACTTCACCCAGCAGCCAGCCGCTTTGCGCACTGCCGGTGAGGGTAAATTCTCTGGCGTCGAAAGTTGTTTTATGCGGCCATAAGTAACGGTCATAGGCCAGGATTCCAAGCGGCAATCCGACGATAATTGCAACTAATAAAATGAAAAAAATAAATTCCGATTTTTTTTCACTGATCGTCATGCATTACCTTTATCCAGTATCAAGTATCTAGCATCCAGTACCAAGTATCTAGCATCCAGCAACACTTTGGCCTGAAACGTTGCAAAATGTTAAACATCAACTCGTCGTTGTGAGCCTAAGTTTTGCTACAATATAAACCATTCTCAAAGCCAATTCATTGACTTAAGTCAAAATCCAGATTTTTTGCTGAACTCAAAAAAAAAGAAAGCTCAAAGCAAAGCTTTGAGCTTTCTACAATTCGCTTGCAATAAAAAGCGAAACAATTCGGGTCCTCGAGTAAACTTTCGAATCTGCGCAAAAAAACCACAACTCGTCTAATGAAGGGTTACATATTGACTGTAAATCAATCCGTTTATCAGCATATAGAGGCCAAATCCCAGAGCACCGTAACCGAAAACAAAATAAACCACCCTGAACCACAATGCAGGAGGGTTTGCGGTCGCGGGTTCCAGTTTACCTTCATCCTCCAGCGCTTCTTCCAGCGGCAGCCCCCCTAGTTTACCTTCATCCTTCAGCCGTGCCACCCATGCGGGTTTTTCCTCCAGCGCTTCTTCCAGCGGCAGCCCCCCTGAAAACATCACTTCGTTCATGGGGAAACAGGTGGGCCGCAGATGCCCGACAAAAAAATGCACGATAAAAATGTACGTGACTGCCAGGATGGCTTCAGCCTTGTGCAAAAGGGCGGCGACGTTCAGGGACCATCCGGGCACATAACGACTTGATATAATGGGATAAATCAGCATCAGGCCGGTGACGGCCAATAGCGGCATCCCCCAGAAGACCGCCCAGTAATCGAACTTTTCCCAGTAGGCCCATCGATTCAATTCAGGCGGTGAACCGATACCAAACGTCCACAGGATTCTCTGCCAGACATGCCGCACATCGTCCAGGTTGGGAATCAGCGAGTCCGGTCCGAACAAGCTTTCTCCAAGATTTTGCCAGTTGATCCTTGTCAACAAGTAAATGATGTGCACCAGAAAACCTGCTACCATTATCATACCTGCCCGCCGGTGAATCAGGCCGCAACTTTCATACCCTCCGAAGAGGTTGCTGAGCTGCTTTCCCCAGGCAGTGGTGATAAACAGGCGGCTGAAACCAGTGGCGGACTGTATCAGAAAAGTCAGGATCAGGAAAATATGAGACACACGGTCAAATATGCTAAATCGTTTAATGTACATCGTCGGTATCCTCTGTTGCTTTTCCCTTTTTCGCAAATAATTCCCGCAAACCCGCTAAGAAACTGTGCGGTACAAAGAAAGCCAGCGTGCCCACTAAAAGGATGAGCATGAACCAGTAAGTATAATACAAAACCGGAAAGCCGGTCTTGGCGGTCAGTGATCCGGCCGAAGGTTCATGGATAACATAGGAAGCAAAGGAGGCATTGGCTCCTTCGTGGCACTTGGCGCATACATAGGCGTGCTTACGGATGGGGTTCATGGGTGAAAAGTAGTGATCGATACTGGCGATAGGTTCTGCGCCGTGACACTGGCGGCAGGTCAGATTGGCCCGGGTCGTATGCATATCCCGGGTCTGCTCCACGTGGCAGCCCTCACACCGGCGGTTGTCGTAAAACCTAATGCCCCAGTGAGAATCCGACAGGCGCGTGCGGATCCTCACCGAAGCTGCCGTCGAGCTGTAAGGGAGGCCCAGAAGGCGCCGGCGTGTCGGGACCGTTACACTGGGCCGCTCGTGACGCGGCCGGGCCTCGTATTCTTCATAATAACCCGTGCTGACCTCGTATTGCTTGTACCTTCGCAGGGCCGATGCCACTTCTTCTCCCTGGGCAGCGGCCATGTCCGGAAGTACTATCGGAACAAGCAGAACGAGTCCGGCAATCCAGATGACAGGCATTTGATACCATTTCGTCCGTTTCATGAATCGTCTCCCGGGTTGCCCTTATTCATATGCAACGGGTTTAGTCGCTACGGCCACAGGTTTAGGAAGTACCGCCAGTTTATCGTACGCCTTTTGGAGCGTCTT
Organism: Desulfobacterales bacterium; assembly: GCA_030145595.1. Lineage (GTDB taxonomy): Bacteria > Desulfobacterota > Desulfobacteria > Desulfobacterales > UBA11574 > Desulfatibia_A. The sequence goes on from JAQYVG010000076.1 coordinate 9,740, forward strand.
CAAATCAGCATCCTTGTGCTTGTGACAGGTCTGGCACGAATTGGGAACTTTCGGATTGGCCAGAGTGTCCCTGGGCAGCAAGGTAACAAATACGTGGCTGTGAATATCCCCGGATTCGGCGCTCTTGGCGATCCTGGGCATGTGGCATCCCACGCAGTTGGCAAAAGAGTGGATGGAGTGCGCCAGGTTGTTGTTCAAAATTTCGTGACAGGAAAGGCATTGTTTGGAGCCTGCCGCCAGCGTCTGGGAGCGGGTGGGCGGAATGCCGATCTGATGCACGTAGTGACAGGACGTGCAGGTCACACCTTCGGCAGCATGCTTCGACTGTTGCCAGTCGATGAATTGCTGGTGGTGTCCCTTGGAAAATTCGTTGGCATACACATGCTTTACGTCTCCGCCTTCATAGGAGGTGGATTCGTAATACGTCTCCAGTGCCTTGCCGGGCGCATAGCCCACCGGCCAGCCGGCCCCCTTGACCTTGGTGGCATGGCCGCGGTTGTGGCAGGAGCCGCAAATCTGGGCGGCCACTCCCATGGTTAGTTTGGCCGGGTTGACGATGGTCTGGCGTTTTTCAAAAACAGCGGTTTTGGGCAGGGCCGCATGCCAGGAACCTTTGCCGTGGCAGGCTTCACAGGCCACTCCCGGTTCTTTGAAGGTGCCTTTTTCAAGATCGGCGCCGGTGGAGTGGCAGCCGCCGCATTTTTTGAGCCAGGGCCGCTTGTCCCAGTCTTTTTCGTGGTAATTGACCCAGCGATGGGTATCGGCGTTGTACTGGATCGGAGTAATAAAAAGGGTCCCGTCCTTTTTTACCAGATAGCGCTGTTTCCACTGACTGCCGATGGTGTAAAGAATGTCATCGATCTTGGGGACGTAAACCTTGTCCGACGGCACCTTGAGCTTTGCCTCCAGCTTGGCGAGATCCGCGCGAATCCTTTTCTCGTCAATCGGCACGATAAGCGCGTCCTCGTTCGCTTTGGCATCCTGAAGCATGCGGCTGTGCATGGTCATTTTCCAGGAGTCATAGTGCTCCAGATGACACATTTTACAGGTATCCGAACCGACGAACGCCTTGGGCTGTGACGTGGCCGCGGCGATGTCGATTGGTTTTTCGGCGGCGCAGGCTGCTAAAGCCACGGTTGCAAGACACAGTAAAAAAACCTTTAGTAAAGGGTTGATCTTCATGCTGCCCTCCTCAAAAAACTGGTTGTGTTAGTGTTGAAATTTTTCAAAGTAAAATCAGTTTGCAGAAAATAATTATATTTTTATCTGATACCTTTATAGCGGTTGCGATGGGAACCGGTCAATGGGGGAAAGCCCGATTTTAAGGTAGGAAATTCCTACTTTGTGGTAAAGATTTTGACATCTGGAGGATGGTATGAGGAAACCGGGTTAATCCCAGTGTTCAGGATCGACAATATTTATTTTGATGGCATATTTCACCATTCCCACCAGATCCTTGACGCCCAGTTTCTTCATGAAATTGGAACGGTGTTTTTCCACGGTCTTGGGGCTTACACAGAGTATATCGGCGATCTCTTTGGTGGAATTGCCTTCGACCATCAGCCGGAAAACCTGCTGCTCCCGCTCCGAAAGCAGGTCGTAGCGGTGAACGGGTGAGGACGTTTTTCGATTTGCCAGATAAGCGTCGATAATTTCCGCATTGATTTCGTGACTCAAAAAATATTCTCTAGAGAATACCGCCCGGACGGCTGCCAGGATCTCGCTGCTTGGCGAAGCTTTGAGAACATAGCCCAAAGCTCCTGCGGCCAGGGCCTGACGCGCATAGGCCTCTTTCTTGTGCATGGAGAAAACAACAATGCGCACATCGGGTACAGCCTCTTTGATCAGGCCAATGGCCTCCAACCCGTTTAGTTTGGGCATGGTAACATCAAGCAGCAGTACGTCGGGACGAAGTGATTTTGCTTTTAAAAGGGTTTCCCGGCCGTCCTGAGCCTCTCCCACCACTTCCATGTCCTCCTGGTCGTTTAAAAGCTGTTTGAGACCTTCCCGAACAATCTGGTGATCATCTGCTATCATAATTTTCATTTTAAGCCTCTGTTTTTCCGGGCTTGGCGAGCACTTCAACCCGGATGACGGTACCTTTGCCCCGGCCTGATCGAATGTCGATTGCACCTCCCACGCCAGCCACCCTTTCCCGCATGCCAATCAGGCCGATGCCCTGTTTCCCGTCCAGCTTTTGCGGCGAGGCTTCCATCTGTTCAAATCCAACCCCGTCGTCCTTTATGGTAAAAATAAATTTAGGATGGCTGTATGTCAGCAGAACTTCAACCCGTTTGGCCTTGGCGTGTTTTACAATGTTGTTTAAACCTTCCTGGAGAATGCGATACAGGGTGATTTCAACCTCCGCATCGGGTCGTTTTTTAACTCCCACGGCTTCAAAATCTATCCGAAGCGTGCCATTTCGTTTGCCAAAGTCTTCCACATACCATTCCAGGGTGGGGATAAACCCCAGATGATCGAGCATGTCCGGGCGCAGCTCGGATGCGATATTTCGGATATTGTCACATTGCTGCTCGGTCACCCGGAGTATCTGATCACATTGAGCTTTTTGGCCTTTGAGTTCTTCCGGCAGTGAATTTTGAAGGGCTTCTACGTTGAGGTGCAGGGTGGTTAGAGCCTGTCCGAATTCGTCGTGAAGGTCCCTTGCAAGCCGCTTGCGCTCTTCTTCTATAACGTTGAAAAGCTGCTGGGAAAGACTCCTGATTTCCTCTTCTGCCCGCACGCGTTCTTTAAGTTCCAGCCTGCAATTGCTCATTGCTTTTTCCAGATCGACGGTCCGTTTCTGAACACGGATTTCAAGCTCATCGCGGATCTGTTGAAGCGCTTTTTCCGTTTCTTTTCGTTCCGCTATCTCACCCATTAAAGCATTGTGCGAGCTTGTAAGCCGGCGCTCTATACGGCCGACAAAAAGAAAAAAGAACCCAAAGAGCAGGGCTCCAATAACTGCACTGGCTGTTATCATAATCGTTATTTGCACTTGCAGTGCATTTTCATCCACAGTGATGTCTTTTAAGACAACAATGTGGCCGAGGTCACGGCCACCGGCGTCAATCAAAGGGACAAATCCGATGGAATATTGGCGACTATCTGTTGCTAAACTATAAATATGATCCGCCCGCTGACCGGCATGGAACTGTAAGTGCTGGTTTAGTTTTAAGGGAATTTCTTCCATGGTCTGGTTGACGACGACAAAGTCGGGAAACTGATTCCATTCTCCCTTACGTCCCATCATTTTCAACCCTTCCTCCCACTTCCCCCGTTCAAGATATGATTTTTTGACGGTTAGGAGCAGTTCGACATTGAGAATACTTCCCAAATTTGACACAAAGTGTTCGATTTCCACGCCGAGTTCAATGAAACCCATCAACTCGTCGTCGCTCCACCAGGGATGTACCACGCGCAGGGTAATTGTGCCCAGGGGGCCCAGCTCAATGCCGCTGGCAGTTGTGGTTGCAAGCTCGGCATGGTT
>JAQYVG010000077.1 GCA_030145595.1 Desulfobacterales bacterium
TCGCTCGCGCAGCGCAGGCGCTTGCGCCGCGTGTCGCTCTGTCATTTTTATTTGTCTGTCGCATAAATGATACGCAAGCATGATGTGATTTGAATAAATAGGTACTAATTGAGTCAATACTCACTTAGTAAATAAATTCTTCTTTTCAACACCAGGTGATACCGACTTTAGCATGCGTGGACCTGTAGGGAATATAAGTTATGATAACCGAAAAATACCGTATAAAAAAGGACGACAGAGTTAGAGTTATTGCCGGTAAAGACAAGGGTAAGATCGGCAAAGTGTTGAAAATAAATAGAAAAAACAACCGGCTTGTGGTTGAAAATATTAATATTATGAAACGGCATGTAAGGCCGGGCGGTCAGCATCGTCAGGGTGGCATTATCGAAAGTGAGGGTCCGATCCAAAGGTCCAACGTAATGTTGATGTGCAATAAGTGTGTGACACCCATACGCATCAAAATGAAGCGCCTGGAGGACGGAAAAAAGATACGTGTCTGCAGAAAATGCGGCGAAATCATTGATTCGTAACCCCAAGGTTGATGATCTCGTAAAAAGTTGCAGTTCAACTTTGGATGCCGGAGGAATTTAATGTCACAGTTAAAAGATTATTACTATAAAGAAGTTGTACCCAAGCTGGAAGGAACCTTTAAGTACAAAAACATTATGCAGGTTCCGAAACTTGAAAAGGTTGTTTTGAATATGGGCTTGGGTGAAGCGATTCATAATATCAAATTGCTGGATTCAGCCCAGGAAGAGCTAAAAACCATTTCAGGTCAACAACCGGTGGTAACGCGGGCCAGAAAGTCTATCGCTGCTTTTAAGCTAAGAGAAGGGATGCCCATAGGATGCATGGTTACATTGCGGCGCAAGCGGATGTATGATTTTTATTACAAGCTGGTGAACATCGCCCTGCCGCGTGTTCGAGACTTCAGAGGCCTTACGGCTAAAGCAATGGATGGTCATGGGAATTATAGCCTGGGAATCAAAGAACATATTATTTTTCCCGAGATTGATTATGATAAAATCGATAGGACGAAAGGTCTGAACATCTCTATTGTTACAACCGCCAATACTGATGAAGAGGGCAGGGAACTTTTAAGGCTGTTAGGCATGCCTTTTCGAAATTGAAGAATGAAAATTGAGCATTGAAGATTTATGCAAGGATTCAATCAACAATCTTCAATCCTCAATCCAAAAAGAGGGGGATAATTTGGCAAAGAAAGCGTTGAGAATTAAGGCTTTGCAAAAACCCAAGTTCAAGGTAAGAAGTTACAATCGGTGCCCGATTTGTGGTAGACCAAGGGGTTTTCTGAGAAAATTTGGAATTTGCCGTATTTGTTTTCGAAATCTTGCTTCACAAGGCAAGCTTCCAGGCGTAGTAAAGTCAAGCTGGTAAAAATTTTAAAAACGGAGATTACCATGTCGATGAGTGATCCGATTGCGGACACGCTAACCCGAATTAGAAATGCCGGAAAGGCAAAGTTCAACAGCGTTGATATTCCTGGATCAAAGCTTAAAACCGAGTTGGCGAAAGTATTAAGGAGTGCAGGATTTATAAGAAATTATAAATTTTTAAAGGATGACAAACAGGGCCTCTTGCGAGTTTATTTGAAATATGGTCCTGGACAGTCAAATGCAATTATAGGCCTTGAGCGGGTCAGCAAACCGAGCAGGCGGGTCTATGTGAAAAGCAAAGATATAAAGCCGGTGCTCAACGGTATGGGAATTGCTATTTTATCCACATCAAAAGGCATTATGACGGACAAAAAGGCCCGCAAAGAAAATGTCGGTGGCGAGCTTCTCTGCAATATATGGTAAGTTGAGACCTTTGAAAAATGCCAATTTTTCCTTAAGCGAAGCGATCCTTAAGCGTAGCGCTCTTCAAGCAGAGCGGTCTTTTTTTGAAACGGCAAATGATCAATGACCATTGACCATTGACAAAAGGGAGCAACAAATGTCTCGAGTAGGCAGAAAACCTATTCCGATACCGGATAAGACAAAGATAACTTATAAAGACAGAGTCATTACGGTTCAGGCTGCAAAAGGCAGCCTTACAAGAACCATACATCCGGCTGTGGATCTTAAAATAGAAGACAGCGTCATCGCCGTAACCCTTGTTAAAGAGGACAGGAACAGTCGTGCTTTGCAGGGCCTTACACGCAGTCTCGTGGCCAATATGGTTACCGGTGTCAACCAGGGATTTGAGCGCGTTCTTGAGATTAACGGTATCGGCTATCGAGCGATACTCAGCGGTAATCGTATTGAATTGAATCTGGGATATTCCAACCCGGTCAAGTTTGATCTTCCCGAGGGTGTTGACGCTACTGTAGATAAACGCAACAACATAACGCTTGCGGGTATCGACAAGGAACTGTTGGGGCATACTGCTGCTGCAATTCGGAGGTTGAGGCCTCCGGAACGCTATAAGGGTAAAGGGATCAAGTACGCTGAAGAGCATATCCAGCGCAAAGCAGGCAAAGCCGGGGTTAAAGTAGTCTAATAAATAATTTTCAATTGAGCATATTCGCTTAATTGAACTGCACAGCGAGTGCAATCCCCGCAGCTTGCTGCGGGGTTAGCGAGCGAATCAAAAAACTGATAAAATTCCTTACAGTCGAAGATTCCCTGCAAGCTAGCTTGATGGAGCGAAGCGGAAATCCCGCTCAGCGGGGCTGCAGGGTTCTTCCAATATAGGTTTAAGGTGTAGAAAATGGGATCGTCAGCCGCAAGAAAACAGGCTCGTATCAAAAGAAAAAAACGAATCAGAAAGAATATTTTTGGCAGCAAGGAGCGGTTGCGACTTAGTGTTTTTAGAAGTTCCCGACATATTTATGCACAGATTGTAGACGATACGTGTGGAGATACTATTGCAGCGGCATCGAGTCTGGAAAAAGCCGTTAAAGAACAACCTAAATTTGATAACAAAGTTGCTGCGGCAAATTATGTCGGCAAATTATTAGGCAAACGGGCCGTTGAAAAGGGGTTGAAGAAGGTGGTTTTTGACCGCAATGGATTTTTGTACCACGGTAGAGTCAAAGCTGTTTCTGACGGCGCGCGCGAAGCAGGATTGGATTTTTAGCGATTTATCAAAGAGTGAAGGAGGCAATTCCCTTGTTTAAGCAGGATAAGGAAGAAGGTCAACTAATCGATAAGGTTGTCTATATCAACCGGGTTGCAAAAGTCGTTAAAGGTGGTCGCAGGTTCAACTTTTCTGCGATCGTTGTCGTCGGTGACGGTGAAGGGAGCGTTGGTTTTGGACTTGGGAAAGCAGGAGAAGTCCCGGAGGCGATCCGCAAAGGTGTAGAAAAAGCCAAAAAAAACATGGTCAAAGTTTCCCTGAGTGAAGGTACAATACCTTATGTTGTTATCGGAAAATATGGTGCCGGAAAGGTTTTGTTGAAACCTGCGTCCCCAGGTACCGGGCTTGTTGCCGGCGGTGCGGTGCGGGCTGTGCTCGAAGCTGTCGGCGTTCAGAATATTCTGACCAAGTGTATGGGATCACATAACCCTCATAATGCCGTCAAAGCCACCATTGAAGGACTTTGTCAATTGCAGAGCAGAGAGCAGGTGGCTGCCAGGCGTGGTTTGGCAGTGGAAGACCTGTAAATATAGCTCGAAAGGCCATAATTTGCCCTTTTAATTCTTAAATTTAGAGAGGATAGATCAGGTTACATCATTGATGGTTTTCGATTGATGATTGACGGAGCGAAGCGTAGATCCCGATTTATCGGGGATGATTTAAGGATGGCAGTCATAAATCTATCACTTTCCTGAAATCCGGAGCGGTTAAAAGTTGAAACTAAAAACGCAGTTTATGGCTGTGCACAGTATACAAGGAAATAGTAAATGTCCGGTAAAATAAAAATAACTCTTGTTAAAAGTATGATTGGAAGGCCGGAGAAACACCGCCGTGTACTGCGCGGCATGGGACTGACAAAGTTGAACCGGACGGTTGAGCTTGAAGATACCCCTTCCATCAGGGGGATGGTGTATAAAGTGTCGCATTTGGTTAAGACCGAGGAGATGATCAATGAAGCTAAATGAATTGTCACCGCCGGCCGGATCACGCAGACCTCGGAAGCGTTTGGGACGCGGTGTCGGGTCAGGAACCGGTAAAACCGCCGGCAGGGGTACAAAGGGACAGAACAGCCGCAGCGGCGGCGGTGTAAGACCCGGTTTTGAGGGCGGTCAAATGCCGATTCATCGCCGTCTGCCTAAGCGTGGATTCACAAATATATTCAAAAAGAAGATAGCAGTCGTTAACATACGTGATCTTTCAAAATTCGAAAGCGGTAGTGTTGTAGATGAAATAGAACTTGTCCGCATGGGCCTTGTGAAAGGCCGCAGAGATGGTGTTAAACTTTTAGCACAGGGCAAGATCGATATCCCGCTGACCGTAAAAGTTCACGCAGCCAGCAGGGGCGCTATTGAAAAGATCAAAGCTGCGGGCGGCGAAGTAGAGGTTATATAATATGATTGGCAGCGGGTTTGGCAATATCTTCAAAATACCCGAACTGAAAAAACGAATACTTTTTACGTTTGCGCTTTTAATAGTATATCGTATCGGTGTGCATGTGCCGACTCCGGGTATCGACAGGATTGCCCTGGCGGCATTTTTTAAAGAAACAGCGGGGACGTTGCTGGGGCTTTTTGATATGTTTTCAGGGGGTGCCTTAGAGCGCTTGTCTGTGTTTGCCTTAGGGATCATGCCGTATATCAGCGCATCGATTATCCTGCAGCTTCTAACCGTAACAATTCCACATCTTGAACGTCTTTCAAAAGAAGGTGAACAGGGCCGCAAAAAAATTACACAGTACACCCGTTACGGAACCGTCCTGTTAAGTGTCATCCAGGGATTTGGCATCAGTGTCGGACTTGAGAGTATGACGTCGCCGGGTGGTGCTCCCGTGGTTATCCATCCGGGATTGGGGTTCAAGCTGATGACCGTACTGACCCTGACAGCCGGAACCGCCTTTATCATGTGGCTGGGAGAGCAGATTACCGAACATGGTATCGGCAATGGTATTTCTCTTATTATTTTTGCCGGCATTGTTTGTCGAATGCCCGCTGCGATCGGCAATACCTTCCGTCTGCTTTCAACAGGAGATATGGGGATATTCGCTATAGTTATCCTGACACTGATGATGGTTCTGGTTGTGGCATTCATTATATACATGGAGCAGGGTCAGCGCCGCATACCCGTCCAATATGCCAAAAGGGTCGTCGGCCGCAAGATGTATGGCGGTCAGAGCACTCACATCCCGCTGAAGGTGAATACATCCGGTGTTATCCCGCCGATTTTTGCTTCGTCGATTATCATGTTTCCGGCAACCCTGGCCAGCTTTGTAACGATCCCATGGATGAAGCAAATGGCCGATGCGATGAGACCGGGCAATCTGATTTATGAAACGTTGTATGTTGGGTTCATATTCTTTTTTTGCTACTTTTACACCGCGGTTACTTTTAATCCTGAAGATGTCGCCGACAACATGAAAAAGCAGGGCGGGTATATTCCGGGTATTCGTCCAGGTAAGCGTACGGCGGATTACATTGATAGAGTGCTGACCCGTATTACACTGGGCGGCGCAATATATGTTTCAGCAGTATGCGTACTGCCGTCACTTCTGATGACAAAGTTTAATGTTCCTTTTTATTTTGGAGGTACGGCGCTGCTGATTGTTGTAGGTGTGGCGATCGATACGGTCGCCCAAATCGAATCGCACATGCTGGCCCGACATTACGAAGGGTTTTTAAAGAAAAGCGGCTCCAAAACCAAGGGCCGATTCTGATTTGGTGATTCTATGATCATCTTATAAAATCGTAACACGATTTTATTGGAATATAAGGGGGCGGGAAAAAATGGCAAAAGAAGAGGCGATTAAAGTAGAGGGTACAGTGCTTGAGACATTGCCCAATGCGATGTTCAAAGTTGAGTTGGAAAATAAGCACCAGGTACTTGCGCATATTTCCGGAAAAATGCGCATGCACTTTATCAAAATTCTGCCTGGAGATCAAGTGACTGTTGAGCTTTCGCCATACGACCTCTCGCGTGGTAGAATAACATACAGATCAAAGTAAATCGGGGCATCGAAAGAGGAGCACCAGGGATGAAAGTCAGGCCATCAGTCAAGAAAATGTGCATCAAGTGTAAAATCATTCGTAGAAAAGGGGTGGTCAGAGTAATTTGCGACAACACACGGCACAAACAGCGTCAAGGGTAAAGGAGAATAGACTTTGGCTAGAATTGCAGGCGTAGATTTACCGAGGAATAAGCGGATTGAGATCGGACTGACATATATTTATGGTATCGGGCGATCCACATCCAATAGGATACTCCAAAAGCTTAATATCGATCCTAATACTAATACGGACAAGCTGTCCGAGTCCGAGGTCAACAACATTCGCAAGGCAATTGACAGTGAATGTAAGGTTGAAGGTGAACTTCGCGCGGAAGTTACCATGAATATAAAAAGATTGATGGATCTGGGATCATATCGCGGTCTCCGGCATCGAAAATCGCTGCCGGTGCGGGGGCAGCGGACAAGCACCAATGCACGTACGCGCAAGGGACCCAAGCGGGCCGCCGTCAAGAAGAAAGCCAGAGTCGGCAAGAAGTAAATTGTTCAGCGATAGAGGTTAATACATGGCCAAGAAAGTTCGTTCCAGAAAGAAAGAAAAGAAGAGTATCCCCAGCGGGATAGTACATATCCAGTCAACGTTTAACAATACAATCGTTACCATCACGGATCCTGCCGGTAATGTTGTGTCCTGGTCAAGTGCCGGCGTTCAAGGTTTCAAGGGATCGCGCAAGAGTACGCCTTTTGCCGCCCAGCTTGCGGCAGAGGACGCCGCCAAAAAGGCCATGGAGCATGGGATGAGAAGTGTGGAAGTGTATGTTAAAGGACCTGGAGCCGGCCGTGAATCAGCACTGCGGTCATTGCAGGCGGCGGGGTTCAATGTCGTGATGATTAAAGATGTGACGCCGATTCCACATAACGGATGTCGACCGCCAAAGAGACGCAGAGTTTAATATTTGTTAATTTGTTAATTGGTTAAATAGTTAAATGGTTGAATGATTGAAGGGTAGAATGGTTAGATAGTTAGGTAATGCATGTTTTTGATAAACAAAGATGATATCAACTAATTTAAAACCATTTGACCAATAAACCAATCGACTATTCAACCGGAATAAAGGGGGAAAATACTTGGCACGATATACAGGTTCGGTATGTCGGCTGTGCCGGCGCGAAAATTTAAAATTGTTTCTAAAGGGAGATCGCTGTTATTCTGACAAATGTGCTTTTGATCGGCGCAGTTATCCACCCGGACAGCATGGGCAGCGCCGGGGCAGAAAGATTTCCGATTACGGTATTCAGCTTCGAGAAAAGCAGAAGGTGAAACGCATGTACGGTCTCAGCGAAAAACAGTTTCATCTGGTTTTCAAGAAGGCTGACAAAAAGAAAGGTATAACAGGAACAAATATGCTTGTGGCGCTTGAACGTCGGTTTGACAACGTGGTTTATCGTTTGGGGTTTGTTAACTCGCGTACGCAGGGGCGTCATTTTGTAAGACATAACCACTTTTTGGTTAACAACAAAAAAGTGAATATTCCGTCTTACCTTATTAGTGTTGGCGATGTGATAGAAATCAGGGAAAAAAGCCGAAAAATCCAAGCGATATCAGATGCACTAGATGCTGTGGTGCGCAGAGGTGTACCCCAGTGGCTTGATCTGGAAAAAGAAAGCCTGAAAGGGGTTGTGAAAAGTTATCCCGTCCGGGAAGATTTAACCATGCCCATGCAGGAACAACTAATAGTGGAGCTTTATTCCAGGTAACTACAATTAAAAGCCCTCTGAAAAAAATTGGAGAAACAATAATGTCATCAAATGAACTTATGTACATGAACTGGCAGGAGATGATCAAACCTGGAAAGGTTCAAGTAACCACTAAACCCACCTATGGCAAGTTCGTTTGTGAACCTCTTGAAAGGGGATTTGGCTTAACGATCGGAAATGCTTTGAGAAGGATTATGCTTTCTTCTCTTTATGGAGCAGCGATTACTTCTGTAAAATTCGAAGATGTAATGCATGAATTTAGCACTATTCCAGGCGTTTATGAAGATGTATCTGAAATTATCCTCAACTTGAAAGAGGTGCGCTTTAAGCTTTCCGACCCTGAACCGAAAACAGTACATCTTGAGGCTGAGGGAGAAGGCGAAATTACGGCCGGCGATATTATCAGCGGGGACGGCAGATGTGAGGTGCTGAATCCGGAATTGCATATTGCAACCTTCTCGAAGAAAGCCAAAGTTACGATGAGCATGACCGTCAAAGTGGGTAAAGGATATTCTTTGTCCGAGAGCAACAAAGATGAAGATGCACCACTTGGAACAATTCCGATGGATGCTGTATTCTCTCCGGTTAAGCGTGTGACTTATGTCGTGGGAAATGCCCGGGTAGGCCAGAGAACAGACTACGACAAGCTTACCATGGAAGTATGGACCGATGGAAGCATATTGCCGGAGGACGTTGTTGCTTATGCGGCCAAGATATTAAAGGAACAGTTGACTATTTTTATCAATTTTGATGAAGATCTTGAGCCGGAACCCGACCCACAGGTTGAGAAAGCAGATAAGCCCCAGTTTAATGAAAATCTTTACCGAAGTGTTGAAGAGCTCGAGCTTTCCGTGCGTAGTGCCAATTGCCTTAAAAATGCCGATATACTCAGAATTTATCAACTGGTAAGTAAAACCGAAGCTGAAATGCTCAAGACCAAAAACTTTGGAAGGAAATCCTTAAACGAGATCAAGGAAGTCTTAACGGAAATGGGTCTTTACTTAGGGATGAAGCTGGAAGGATTTGTACCACCCGAGGAAAATAAGGAAGAAGGAGAGAGCTGATACGATGAGACATCGCAAAGCCGGGTTGAAATTAAATAGAACGAGTAGTCATCGTAAGGCCATGTTCAGAAACATGGTAACTTCTTTGTTTAAACATGAGCGGATTCGTACGACCGATGTAAAAGCAAAGGAGTTGAGACGTTGGGCCGACAATTTGATTACGCTTGCCAAACGTGGAGATTTGCATGCCAGACGTCAGGCCTTGGCGATTGTAATGGAGAAAGACGTCGTTCACAAACTGTTTGAAAACGCCGCTGAAAGGTACGGTTCAATTTCCGGCGGGTATACTCGCATTGTCAAACTGGGAAGACGTCGAGGAGATGCGGCGCCGATTTCGCTGGTTGAACTTATTACCTCAGAAACGACTAAAAAGAAGAAAAAGAAGAAGGCTAAGCCTGTAGTAGAGAAAAAGCAGGTTGTTGAAACGAAAGTGATCGACAAAGAAGTGCCGCAAGATAAAGAAGAAGCGAAAGTAGCAGAAGAAATAAAAGAAAAGAAGGCTGCAGAGAAACCCACAGCGCCGGTTAAACTTAAAGAAACCGAGGCCAAAAAACCTGAACCCAAAGCGATCAAAGCCAAGGAAGACGATACCGAGTCCAAAAAGCCTAAAGCAAAAGTGACCAAAGCCAAGAAAGACGATACCGCGACAGAAGCACCTAAAGCCAAAGCAACCAAAGCCAAGAAAGATGATACCGCGGCAGAAGTACCTAAAGCCAAAGCAACCAAAGCCAAGAAAGACGATACCGCGGCAGAAGCACCTAAACCCAAAGCAACCAAAGCCAAGAAAGACGATACCGCGGCAGAAGCACCTAAACCAAAAGCAACCAAAGCAAAGAAAGACGATACCGCGGCAGAAGCACCTAAACCCAAAGCAACCAAAGCCAAAAAAGACGATACCGAACCAAAAGAATAACAGATTTTAGCATTATATTATCAAACATAAAAAGCTCTGCCATGCATGGCAGGGCTTTTTGTGTTTTTTCCTGTGATTAATTTTTGATTAACTCGATTCTAAAAAGCAAGTTCTTATCATCTCATCTCATCATCATCCTTATTTGTGTTTTCCATATTGCGGTTTCAAATTCTTGGCAAATGTGTCGTATATCTGCCCTGAGATATGCAAAATTATAACCCCGAAATTTACATGATGCGGGGACCGTATCTTCGATTTATTCAGTGGATTGTCATATATATTATTGTAAAAAACAATAAAATCGCTTGACATGCTGCATTGTGGTCTTGTATTGAGCGAAATAGTCATAATCAACTCTATAGCCATTTATCGCCTCCATTATGATTTTTTCTTTTAGTATAGGCGGTTTATCAGAATTCTATACACAATCATTAATTTTTGATTAACCCGATTCTAAAAAGCAAGTTCTTACCAATCATTCTAACAATAAGTTGTGAAACACATTGGCGCTTGCCATAAGTTTTATCTCCATAAAATCTAATTTCATTGTAATATAGAACACTTATTCAAGTGGGGCAATTTATTTGAGTAAGCCTGGATCTTTTCAAATTAGCGTTAAGGGTCAGCTTCCTGTCTGTTCCGCTTTTACGGACACTTTTTTTCGCAAAGAACATTTGCCATCAGAAACTGACTCAGCCATACCCCGGCAGGCTCAAATGGCAAAACCTTCTGATCCGGTTAGTATGTTGCGTTCGGCCGAACAAGTGCTCAAATGCGATGTGCGGTGTTTTTTTGAAGCCGGCCGGGTGTAGGGACCCGAGAAGATAAACGTGATTTAATGATTTATTTACTGTGGAAAACGGATCGTTTTAGCATTGATCAAATTGGCAGCTTATTTGGTGTAAGCGATTCGGCGGTAAGCCACGTTGTAAGGTCGTTAAAATCCAAGCTGCAGGATAACCTCGCGCTATTAACTACCCTCAATGAGATTAATTTACAATTCACACTTTGACCCCATTTACACGGTCATTAATAAAAGATGAAAAAGTCCTGCATTTGGTTCGGGGATACATGGAGCACCTTGTGGATGAGGATGGTGTATTGAGAACTGTGAAACGCGGTATACAAAACGGTGGCGGTTCCCGACTCGATCGAAAGAAGTAGAGAAAAACTGAACCGTCTCCTTTTTTAACCGTGTCACTGCCAGTGTGGCCGTATTCGGTGAATTGGAGCTGACCGCAGCGATGGGCGCCGAGGCGCCCGAAGCCCTTATCGAAGAGATCGAATACCAAACCCAACCGGCAAAAGGCGCGAAAGGCCCACAGGAAGTATTCTACCAAGAGGAGAAAAAATATGGCTAATCCGGACATTGCCTATCTAAAGCAAATTGGTGATTTTTGCGTCACATACGGCCCATGGGCGGTGGCGATTTTTGAAGGTTTGTTTATCTTGAAACTTATCAGAGATCATAAAAAAGAAAGAGCCGACTGGGAAGAGAAACGATCTGCAGAAAGAGAGTTTACCGTCAATAAATTTCAGGAGTATCATGATGAAATCGTCAACTTTGTGAATAAATCAACGAAAAGCACGAGCTCGATGGCATCTAAAATGGTGACCCAAAATTCTGAAACCAAAAACTTGAGGAAGGCGATGGAACAATTTTGCAGTTTAATCATGGAAGGTGTCGTCAAAATAAAACCTGCCAAAGTTGACGATGATATTACGAAAACAATCGGAGATTTTATGCCCGATACATGCCTGGATTTTTCCCCGATTAAAAAGAAGAAGGGATAAATTTATTAAAATGTAACTTTACGTACAAGACGCGCAAATGGAGGTAAAGATGCCTGATTGGGGTCAAAGCTAAGAAAGCCAAAGCTAAAAAAGGCGATACCGAGTCCAAAGAACCTGAATCCAAGAAAACCAAAGCCAAGAAAGACGATACCGAACCAAAAGAATAACAGCTTTTGGCATAATATTATCAAACATAAAAAGCTCTGCCATGCACGGCAGGGCTTTTTATGTTTGGAGATACACTGATTAGAGATTTGATAAAGCTTGTCATTTCGGAAAGAACCGATTCTTGAGCCTGGAAGTGGGGCACATGGCCGCAGGCGGGAATAAGTATAACCTCCACCGGGCCGGACACCTGACCGGCGATTCTTTCGGCCTGGGCATTAGTTCCGTATTCATCGTCTTCACCCTGGAGCACCAGCAGCGGACAGGTGATTTCGGGAAGATATTCTTCAATATTCCAATCGTAAAATTCATGTGAAAGCCAACGGTTAGCCCAGCGGCGGAAAATCGTGTCGGTGTTTTCGTGATGGTAGCGGGCCAGCCTGTCCTTTAAATCCGTGGTTTCAAAGGCCTGGACAGCCCGGCGGATACCCTCTAAGGTGATGTCTTCAACAAAGATGTGGGCCGCTTCTGTAATGAGACCGCGTATGCGCTCGCTGCAAAAGGAGGCTGCCAGCAGGGCAATGGTGCCACCGTCGCTGTGTCCGATGAGAACGGCATCCTTAATGTTGCAAGCCTCCAGCAGTGCGGGCAGATAGGTTTGTGATTCTATCGTCAGATAATCTGTCGGCCAGGGACCTCCATAGGTGTCGGAACCGCCGTAACCTTTGCGATCGTATATCAGGCCGTCACAGCCTGTGGATTCACAGACAGCTTGGGGAAAATCCCTCCACAGTTCAATACAGCCGAGACCTTCATGCAGAAACACCAGTGTAGGTTTTTCTTTTGCCGGCGCCATGTCTATGCTTTTGACTCTAAACCGGCAGCCGGCAGCCTCAACGTGGAATATGCGGGATGACAAGCCCTTGATGGTTGGTGGTGTTGGTTTCATGTCAAGAAAAATATGATTATTAGATCAGATAGTCAACTTAATACAGGCACCCCTCCAAAAAGACGGCGGGCAGGCAAATTACAAGGAAATTCCAAATTCTAAGCACCCCTCCAAAAAGACGGCGGGCAGGCAAATTCCAAGGAAATTCCAAACTGCAAAATCCAAATTACAAATACTAATGACCTAAACTTTGGATCTTTTAATTTTGGTTACCTGTCGAGAGCCTCTAGGTCGAACGATTGTGATTTGTTTGATATTTGATATTTGTTTTTTGGAATTTAATTTACTACATTTGAGATAGGTGCATCCCTATGGGGTGAAATCAAAGCCTGGCCCTCTGGACCAGGATATTTGCTAACCCTCAAGTCTT
>JAQYVG010000078.1:0-12429 GCA_030145595.1 Desulfobacterales bacterium
TCGCATAGCTACGCCGTGCCAAGGTAAAAAGGTTCCGATACCCCCGCCAAACCACGGCGGGATAAAAAGGCGTAGTGTTTTTTCAGGAACGAGGCCATCAACGTTGTTTGGGCTGAGTGGCTTCGGGTTTGGTTATCGCTTCGGACGGACAGGTCTGAAGGCAGGACCCGTCGCCGATACACAGATCCGGGTTGATGACGATGCTGCCGTTGTCCATCTTGGTAAATGTGGGGCAGCCAAACTTTGCGATACATTCGTAAAGTCGCTGACATTTTTCCTGATCAATATCAACCCTGCGGGCCTGGTACCCGTGTTTGCGGCGCTGCTCTCTGGTGAACTTGAGCATGCATGGATGTCTGGCTATCACCACGCTAAATTCTTCGATATCCACGGCCGCTTTCACCATTTCTGCAAGCTGGTACTGTTGATAGGTATCTGTCTCCCAAATATGCTTGACGCCCAGACCTTCCAGGACCTGGCGCAGCGGAATTGTGTCTGCCGCTTCGTTAAAATTTCTTCCCGAGGCGGCATGATCCTGGTGGCCGGTCATGGCGGTTGTACCGTTCTCCATCAAAATCAAGGTGATGTTGTGCTTGTTAAACAAGGCGTTTATAATCCCGGGGAGGCCGGCATGGAAAAAGGTCGAGTCCCCCAGAAAAACGACCACCCTGCGGGTGTCATTAAACAAGGACATCCCGGAACCGATAGCGGTCGAGGCGCCCATGCACATCATCAATTCTCCGACTTGATAGGGCGGCAGATACCCGAGGGTATGACAACCGATGTCCGCCACCGTAATATCTGTATCCTTCAGCGCCTTTTTGATGGCGTGAAAAGCGCTGCGGTGACCACAACCCGGACACATCTGTGCCGGTCGCGCGGGAACATCGTAAGTCGCTACGCCTTGAACCTTCCTGTCCGGCAGCATATCAGGCCAGGTTTTTTTAAGAACCTCGTACACCTTGTCCGGCGTGTACTCGCCGATCCAGTCTTCTGTTTCGATTTTGCCGATGATTTTGGAGGAAAGTTGTCGATCATAAGCCAGCAACTTGATCTCTTTTTCAACGACATTGTCGAGTTCTTCCAAAACCTTTACTTCTGCATGCGTCTCGAGAAACTCTTCGATTAAGTTTCCGGGAATCGGATAGACCACCCCCAGCTTTAAAACATCCGGCTTAACATCTGCTCTTTCAAGAACGTCCATCAGAGAAAGAAACGGCAGGCCCATGGTAATGATGCCGCGGTTTTTGTTGCCGTGATCAACGACCTGGTTTACCGACGAACGGTTGGCGTAGTCTTGTACCTCATCAAGGCGCCGCAACGCCCGGCGCTTCATAGGAAACACATCAGCGGCAATGGGGATATAGGGGCCGTTTTGAGCGTCAAACCTCGGCGTTTTATCCAAAGCACGTGGTGTCCAGCCCTTAAACTCGACCTTTTCTTTGGCATGACAGACATGGGTGGTCAGCCGTAAAATAATCGGCATGCCCTTTTCTTTTGATAGTTTCGCCGCCTCTTGGTAGAATGTATATACTTCTTGCGGTGAAGCCGGTTCAAAAATCGGCGTGTAGCTTAAGCAGGCATAGTGCCGGTTGTCCTGTTCGTTCTGTGAAGAATTGGCGCCCGGGTCATCGCCTAAAACCACTACCATTCCGCCGATGATATTCATGTGGTTGAGCTGGACAAATGTATCGGAAGCAACATTTAGCCCTACGCTCTTGAAAAATACGCATGAGAGGTGCCCGTTGACAGCGGCACCGTAAGCCACTTCCGTGGCCACCTTTTCGTTGGTTGAAAATTCAAAATAAAACGGTCGCTTATCCTTTGGGATGGCCCCTATTGCCACGGCGATCTCCGGCGTAGGAGATCCGGGGTAAGAGGTGACAACCCGTGTATATGACTCGATCATGGCCCGCACCAGCGCCGTATTGCCCATGACAATTTCTGAAAAAGGTTCCTCTTTCAGCAACATTTCTCCAAGGGTTTTCATGGTGGAACTCCATTAACGGTTTACAGTTAAAGCACTGTGGCTTAAGCGCTGCTTTTATATCCGGGTACAGAGCTTCCCGGTTTTGGCCGACTGTAAACTATAATGTGTCTCTTTGGTGGATTCTGTCAAGCAAAGGATAATGGTTTGGCACCGACCCGTGGGATACAATGCCGAAACGAGGTTGACAATCCTGTGCGAACACACCATACTTTTCCTCAATTCATCAACAATTATATGGAGAAAAGCGTGCATCGTATTACCATAGGAAAAACCGGCCTCGAAGTTAACCGCCTCGGCTTCGGCGGCATTCCCATTGCGCGGGTGGATGAAAGCCAGGCTGTTGAAACGGTTTTGCATGCCGTGGAAAGTGGTGTGGATTTCATCGATACCGCCCGAAACTACAAAACCAGCGAGCGCCGTATCGGCATGGCGCTGCAACAAACCGATAAGCGCGTTGTGCTGGCATCAAAGTCCCAGGGCCGCACAGCCGACGATATTCGCGCCGACCTGGAAACCAGCCTGAAAGAACTGCAGAAAGATTACCTGGACCTTTACCAGTGCCATTTTGTCCGCGACGACCAGGTGTACCAGGAGATAATTGCGCCCGGCGGCGCCCTCGAGGGACTGATACAGGCCAAAAAAGAGGGCCTGATCGGCCATATCGGTCTCACCAGCCACAGCCTTGACCTGCTGGAACGGGTTGTTGAAGAAGGGCTGTTCGAAACCATTATGGTCTGCTACAGCTTTTTGGAGCCTAAAGCAAAAGAGTCGATCATTCCCAAAGCGCTTGCCAAAAATATCGGCGTTATCGCCATGAAATCCTTTTCCGGCGGCGTTGTTGATGACCCCCAACTGGCACTCAAGTATGTGCTGTCGCTGCCGGAAGTCGTCATCATACCCGGCGTGGAGACCAAAGAGCTTTTCGATCAAAACTGGAAGGTTTTTCAGGGCAGCTACCCGCTAAGCCCTGCAGAAAAGTTAAAAATTGAAAACATCCGCAACCAGTATGACAAAAGCTTTTGCAGGCGCTGCGATTACTGCCAGCCTTGCAGCGAGGAGGTTCCCATTCAACTGATTCTGGGGGTGCGCTCCGCGCTCAAACGGTTTGGGAAAAGCTTTTTAAAGGAAGGCTGGCCCCGGGAAGCCATTGACAAAGCCGGAAACTGCTCCGAGTGCGGAGAGTGTCTGGAGCGCTGTCCGTACCAGCTGCCCATCCCGGACCTGATCAAGGAAAACCTGGCATGGGTCGATGAACAGTTCAAATCATAATCGTGTTTTCGTTTCTTCAACCTTTGCTGCCAAAAGCGATTTATAGGCATCGGTCAGTTTTATGAATTTTTCATGATCACCACCGGTGTCGGGGTGCAGTTTCTGGGCCTGGCGGCGGTAAAGGCGCCTGAGGCTTCGGATGGTTATGTTCTGCAGCGTCTCTTCCTTAACGCCAAAAATTTTGCGGGCCTCGTCGATGCTGACGGTTTCTTTCGGTTTCGGCGGTCCGTATCTGCGGTGGCGACTCAGAAAATCCTTGATATAATCTTCCAGAAACGTACTGTGACCATATTCATAATCGAAAAACCAAACCACATACCGTCTCAAGTATTCGTGCAGTTCTTCCTGCGGCGGCCGCCCGTTCCAGAACTCCGGGCTTTGATTTAGCCGGCAGACCTCTTCTATTAAGTGGAGGTCAACGGTTTTTTGGTCTAGTCCCTGGGGTAATTCTTTGGCGATCAACTCTTTAAAAAAGCACTGCAAATCAAATATTACATAAACATAATTTTTAAATTCAAAGGGTGCCAGCGAATGCTCCTGGACAATGAAGTCCTGTTCGATTTCATCCCGCGACTTTCCCGCAACCCTTTTTAGTATGGCAGCAGGCATCCGTCCGATATAACCCTGATCCATCTGTCCGAATCTCAAAAAATGCAGGCGTCGTTTGTCAAAAACATGTACACCGGCTTTGATTTTTGTTTCACGGTCCGGGTCGAGCGGTTCTTTTTTTGACCGCTTTTTGGATCTATTCCTAAAAGGTTCTATAATCCTTTTGATCTCTGGGTCCACAAAGGGCCAGAAAATGTCTTCTATTGCTTGCGGATCCGACTGCAGGCCAGCGGCAAGTAGTTGCTCCTCGATTGCCTCATCGACATAAAAGGCATTTCCCCCCGGATAGACGATATGCTTCGAGGGGTCTGAGCCTAGCTCGAAAAGGTCCCGACTGCACAGACCAATATCGTTTTCATACGACTCCCGGATCGTGTAGTTTATCTTTCCTTTAACCCTGTGCCTGGCGAGATACATGTTTTTGTTTGAAATAATTAAAAGAGTTTAAGTTGTGACGGTCCTTTCTTTGGGGGCGTCTTTGCAGCCGACACCGCGTGTGTTCTCAGGCGCGCCTCGATGTCAGCAACAAACGGGGAGGGCGTCCGTTTTTCCTGCTTGCCGTAAATCCGTCGTTTGCCTGCAAAGGTCAGGTACAATTGCTCTTTGGCGCGGGTCATGGCAACATAAAAAAGCCGTCTTCCTCTTCGAGATCCACCCGCCCGGTTCCGGGTTGCCGCAGCGGAACAAAACCATCTTCGCAACCGGCTATAAACACAACCGGAAACTCAAGCCCTTTGGCGGCGTGCATGGTCATCAGCGCCACCTTTTCGACTTGGTGCGTATAAAGATCCGTATCGGTCTGTAGGGCGGTCGTGGCCAAAAATTCTGCCTCATCATCGCATGTTTGCGCAATTTCGATCAGACGATTCAAGACTTCACGTTTTTCTGCATCACCAGGCAGAGCTTCTACCGGCCTGGTCTCTTGAGCAAGAAACAACAGTTTTTTCTCAAGCGACATTCCCTCGCTCTGCTTTTTGATGGCTTCGAGAGTGTCTAAAAAACCATTTAACCGTATTTGGCGGGCTGTGCTCATGCCTTGCACGGGAAAACGGCGGGCGTTGAACATAGCTGCGGTTAGTGTATGGCTGTTTTGATAACACCACTGTTTAAAAATTTCCATGCTCTTTTTGCTGACACCGGACCCCTTTGGTTTGGCGACCCGTTCAAGGTCAGCCAAACTGCCTGACCCTTCAATAGTTTTTAATAATGAAATCCATTCTGCCGCGCAGCTTTTTATTAAAACATTATCCCTGTTGACAACCTGACAAGGTATGCCTGCTTTTTCAAACACGTCGGCAAAAACATTCCCCTGGGCTGCTGTGCGGAACAACACCGCAAAGTCAGAAAAACTTCTCGCAGTTGTCTGGTGCTGTGCGGTAACATGGCCGAAATCGAGAGAGTGAAACCCTGTTCCGCCGACGGACTGTTCAATGGCTTTGCCTACGGCCACGGCTTCGGCTCTTTCTGAAGCGGTTTCAACAATATTTATATGTTTAGCTCCTGTGCCCCGAGAAGATATCCGGGCAGCGGATGAGTCGTTTTTCCCGGCGGTTATAACTTGATATGATGCATCTAAGATCGTCTGGGCCGATCTGTAGTTTTGGAGCAATTTAATAACTGCGGCATCCGGATAGTCCTTAATGAATTTTTTAAAATGTTTAATGTCCGAGCCCCTAAATCCGTAAATTGACTGGTCTGGATCTCCGATTACAAAAACATTTTGGCCGGCCTCGGCCGGTGGAGCCAGGGATGTAACAATACAATACTGGCCGTAGTTTAAGTCTTGATGCTCATCCACGAAGATAAATCTGAAAAGGGCCTGATATTTCTTTATAAACAGTTGGTTGTTCCGAAAAAGTTTTACGGTTTTGAATATCAAATCCTCATAATCGCAAAGCCCCTGGATCGACAACAGCTTCTGATAGGTTTTGTATACCGCCGCAAGCGTCTGTTTTTCCGAACCGGCAACAACGCCGAGATCCTCTTGGGGGTCGATGATTAGTTGTTTGGCTGTTATAATACCGTCGAGCAGCCCTTGGGGTTGTACAGCAACGCGCATGCCGGACCTCTCGACAAGCTTGATCGCATCTAAAAGTATGCTTTTGCGGTCATGGTCATCAATAATCGTGTATTGCTTTTTGTAATGCTCTTTTAATAGCTTAAAACACAAACCATGGAAGGTGCCAATGAAAGGAAGTGGTTTTAAAGACCCCGTCAATTGCGCGAGCCTGTGTTGCATTTCCTTTGCCGCCTTGTTGGTAAAGGTGACCGCTAAAATGTTTTGCGGCAAAACCCCCTTTTCCAGCACCAAATGGGCAATCCGTTGGGTGAGGGTGAAGGTTTTGCCGGTGCCGGGCCCGGCGATGATCATCAGCGGGCCGCCTTGATGTTCAACGGCCTGTCGCTGTTCGGGGTTCAAATCGCCCAGGTTGGATCTATCGATTTTATCTGTTTTTTTTTGTGGTGTAGGTGTGGTTTTTTTGATAATTGTTTTGGTTTCCGGCCGAGTCTTTTGGGAACGTATTGTTTTTTGGTGTGGTTGTTTTTTTTTGGTTGCTGGATCTAAAACCGGAACAGTAAAAAGTGTTTTTTGGGCGAGTAGTTTTTCGCGTTCATTCGGATTAAAAATTTTTATGGTTCCAAACTCTCCGTCATACCCGGGCAATATAACAACATCGTTGCGACGCATCCTCGCTATAGCCTCTCCCAGCAAAGGGCCGCCGGCCTTTTCAATCGTTTTAATATTAAGTTTGTTTAAAATATTAAATTCGGGACCCAGCTTCTCCAATAATGTATGATAGTTGCCCATTACTTTTTTGCTTCCCGGACCGACTCTTAAAACTTCCGACAAAACCTCTACAAGGGGAATAATACTATAAAAAGGGTGGTTCCTTGCAGGCTTAATGCCTTCCGGGCGGTCCGCCAATTCCTCGACACGATACAAAACCCCTAACGTGAGGGGTTTGTTGCAAACCGAACAAATACCATTTAATTTGCGTGTTTCTTCCGGCCATAATCTAATGTCGCATTTGCGGTGCCCGTCGAGATGATATTTACCCTCTTCGGGATAAAACTCAAAGGTTCCCAAAAAACGATTTGGACTACCGGTCTCTAGGGCTGATTTTATGGATTTAAAGGCAAGCTCGGTATTAAAAATATTTGCTTCTCTTCCCAGTTTTAAAGGGGAGTGCGCATCTGAATTTGATACTAAAGTAAGACCGTCCAAGCCCGATACCTGCCGGTTCATGGCGGGATCGGATGAAAGGCCGGTTTCAACGGCAAATATATAAGCGCTTAAATCTTCAAAACATTCCTCTATGGAATCAAATCCTGACCTTGAACCAAACAACGAAAACCATGGCGTCCATATGTGCGCCGGTATAAGAAAAGCCTCATCCGAAGTATTAAGAAGTATTTCAAGAAGGTTTCTGGCATCTAAACCCAAAATTGGCCTGCCGTCTGATTTAATATTTCCGATTTTATCTAATTTTGAATTGAATTTTTCAGCCAGGTCTAACGCGGGAAAAAAAACAAGATTATGAATTTTCCTGGTTTTATTATCTTTTTTGTAAATACTGCTTATTTCAGAAACCAACATAAAACGAACCGTGCCGCGGCACGCCAAAGGAATCTTTCTATCACATTTATCAGCGATTTCATCTTTTAATTTAAAAAGTCCCTCTTCGGCCGGAACTAATTTTTTCTTTATCTCTGCAAACCATCCCGGATGAGTAAAATCACCGGTTGCTACAACCGTTATTCCTTTAAGTTGGGCCGCTATATAAATGTTTTCAAGATCAAGATTTTTTGCAGTTGCTCTGGAAAAATGGGAATGAATGTGTAAATCTGCTATGAATTTCATTTTTTTATATTAATTTTAATATTTTATATGTAAATTTTAATTAAATACATCCCTCTGAATTAACTTTGTATTTAACATCGTTTTTTTACTCTCATCAATAGTAAAAATACCTTGTAACTCTTTGAAAAATAGTATATATATTTATTTTTAAAAACTAAAAATACAATATATAGTATTTTATGTTTTTTTACCTTTATTATTTTATTAATTATACTGGGAATATTTCTTCAATAACTCATAAGTTATCAACAACAATTTTAATATATTTTATAACTCTCTGGTTGTAAATATATTTTATAACCACTTTTATGTCATTTGATATTGATTTTTTATTACAAAATCAATATATTAAAAAGTTGTTATAGTTTTCATCATCCCTTTATTATATTAATATATTTTATATATTTATTAAGGAATTGATATGAAGTTTAAAATTAAAAAAAATGATGTTCTGGATGTTTTATCGAAAGTTCAAGGATTGACCGGCCGTAAAAGCAATCTTCCCATTACCTCAAATGTTTTTTTACAAACAACTAATTACGGCATTGTATTAAGGGTTACTGATCTTGAAACCGGGTATGAGGGATTGTATTCGGGAACAGTTGAATCTGAAGGTTCTATCGTTATTAATGCCAGAAAATTTTATGAAATTATAAGAGAATTTCCAAGCGATGAAATCGAGGTTCAAGAGATTGAAAACCATTGGATTAAAATAGCCAATAATAATGTCGAATACAATATCGTTGGGATGAATCCCGATGATTTCCCAGAGTCACCCCATGTTGATGATATCGAGTTTTTCGAAATAGATTCCATTGAATTTAAAAAGATGATCGATAAAATGGTCATTATTATGGGTGCATCTGATGAAAAAAGGGCCCATATTAGCGGACTTTATTTTGAAATTATCAAACAGGATGATCAAACGTTAGTTAGGATGGTTTCAACGGACGGCAACCGGCTTGCAAAAGTAGATTGTATTTATGGTAAAGATTTAAAACTCCCTTCCGGTCCTGGAATTTTAATACCCAAAAAAGGACTGCAAGAGCTTGTAAAATTCCTTGATTTTGAAGGTGTGGTTCAGATTGGTTTTAAAAATAATAATTTTATTATAAAAAAAGATTCAGAGACGATTATAATACGCCTGCTTGAAGGAGAATTTCCCGAATATCATGATATTATTAAAAAAAGTGATGTAAATGATATTAATATGGACCGCCAGTTATTTTTAATGATGCTCAAAAGAATGTCCATATTATCTTCAGAGGATTATAAGGGTGTAATCTTTAATTTTACAGATAATAACCTGATTATAACTACCACCAATCCTAATATAGGTGAATCCAAAGAAGAAATGCAGATAGAATATCAGGGACAGCCTATTAAGGTAATGTTCAACCCCAGATACTTTATTGAAACTCTTAATGTTATTGAGGAAGATAAAATCAGGTTAAATATTATTGATGAAGAAAAACCTTGTTTAATCCAAGGCGAAAACAATGACAGATATTTAAGCGTAATTATGCCGATGAGAATATGAATCAGGAAATAAATACTTATAACGCAGATAATATTAAAGTACTTGAAGGTCTGGAGGCGGTCAGAAAAAGACCGTCGATGTATATTGGCAATATTGATATAGAAGGGCTTCATCATCTGGTTTATGAGGTTGTCGACAACAGTATTGATGAGGCTATGGCCGGTCATTGTAATAATATCAAGGTAATCATTCATATTAACAACAGTGTCAGTGTCGAAGATAATGGTAGAGGAATTCCAATTGGCATTCAAAAGAGCGAAAATATACCCGCGCTCGAAGTTGTTATGACCAAACTTCATGCCGGCGGCAAGTTTGACGATCATTCCTATAAGGTTTCCGGAGGACTGCATGGTGTCGGCGTGTCTGTTGTAAATGCACTTTCAAATCTTTTAGAAGTCGAAATTTATACCCAAGGAAATATTTATTACCAATCATATGAAAAAGGTATTAAAACATGTGAATTAAAAACAATCGGAGAGACAGAAAAGCGCGGCACAAAAGTCCATTTTTATCCTGATACCGAAATATTAAATACAGACAATTTTCTTTATGAAATTCTGATACGCCGGTTACGTGAATTGGCCTTTTTAAATAAAGGGGTAAAAATATCCCTTAAAGATGAACGCTCTGATCAAAAGGATGAGTTTATATATGAGGGCGGGCTTGTTTCTTATGTGGAATATCTCAACAGAAGGCACACCCCTCTACACAACCCAATTTTTATTGAAGGTGTTAGAAACGATGTCGCAATAGAAGTTGCCCTGCTGTATAACAACACATTTAAAGAGAAAATATTTTCATTTGCAAACAACATAAATACAGCCGAAGGCGGATTTCATCTTGTCGGTTTTAAGGCGGCGCTAACCCGTACGGTCAATCAATATGCAACCAATGGAAGCCTGCCCAAAAATCTTCAAATTAAAATCAGCGGTGACGATGTGCGGGAAGGCTTGACCGCAGTAATTAGCGTTAGAATAAAATCTCCTCAATTCGAAGGTCAAACCAAAACAAAGCTTGGCAACAGCGAGGTCAAGGGCCTGGTTGAATCGTTGGTTAATGAAAAATTAAGTGCATTTCTCGAAGAGAACCCCTCTGTAGCCAGAACAATATTGGGAAAAGCCGTGGATGCCTCCAGGGCCAGGGATGCGGCCAAGCGCGCCAGAGACTTAGCCCGCAAACAGGGATCTTTAATTGATTCGACACTCCCGGGCAAATTGGCGGAATGCCAAATTTCCGACCCCGCCCAAAGAGAAATTTTTCTTGTGGAGGGCGATTCCGCCGGCGGCAGTGCCAAGCAGGGTCGCGACAGAAAATTTCAGGCCATACTACCTTTAAAGGGTAAAATATTAAACGTTGAAAAATCTCGAATTGATAAAATTTTGCGCAGCGAAGAAATAAAGAATATTATCACGGTGCTGGGCACAGGAATTGGAGACGAAGAATATAATATTGATAAAATCAGGTACCATAAAACCATTATTATGACCGATGCCGATGTTGATGGTTCTCATATTCGAACACTGCTGTTAACATTCTTTTACCGGCACATGCCCGAGATGGTCAACAAGGGCTATCTTTATATCGCCCAACCACCCCTTTATAAGGTCGGTAAGGGTAAAAAGGGGAAATATCTCAAGAATGATATGGAATTAAACGACCATATATTAAAACGCGTATGTAACAATCAAAGTGTCAAAATTATTAAAAGCAATCTCATCTTGTCTGGTCATAAGCTTTATGGTTTTGTTGGAGACCTTGCAGAATATTGCGCCGTTATGACTAAATTTAAAAACCGCGGTTTCAATATAAGCCTGGTCGAATTTCTTATTAAAGCGGGTGTTGCCGACAAAGAGTTTCTCGCAAACCACCAAAAAATGTCGGACCTGAGAGAATCCTTGATAAACAATGGTTATGTCGCCGGCGACCTGGTATGGAAACCGGAGCGCAGGGTCTATAATTTAACTGTCACTGCGTCTGTAAGCACACAACCGGCTGACACATTGTCCGAAACGCCGGAAAGGAGTGAAAAACCTCTGATCATCGGAAGGGGGTTTGTATACTTAAAAGATTTTCAGAAAAGCTTGGTGATAGGCGAAAATATTTTAAAATACGACACACCTCCTTTTGCTGTTTTTAATAATAACAACGAGGCAGATTCAGTTCAAATTAAAGACAAAGAAGGGTTGCTTGCTTATCTTGTTGAAGAAGGGAAAAAAGGCCTGGGCATCCAGCGATATAAAGGCCTTGGTGAAATGAATCCCGACCAATTGTGGGAAACGACCATGAATCCGGACAAAAGGACCCTTTTACAGGTGAAGGTTGACGATGCTGATGAAACAGATGAAATCTTTACGGTTCTCATGGGTGAAGAGGTCGAACCCCGCCGGGATTTTATCCACAAGAACGCCCTTGAAGTCAGCACGCTGGACATCTAAAGTGTATATTCATAAAATTCAAGCAAGAGACTTGCCGGACCTGTGGTTTCAGGCCGTCTATGATATTCTCGAACACGGGCGCAGGTTTAACATTGACCGCGGCAGTTATGCCGGGCAGACCAGGCTCGAATATGATTATTTCTGCGGTCACGTGATCCATCCTTATGCCGAACCGATTTTACCGGACATACCCCCGGCTTGCGGCATACCCAACCCGGTCGAAGAAGCCTATATTTACGGCGGTGAAGGTTACGACAGATCGTACATCGAATACCTGATGACCGGCCGCAAAGAACCGGGAGAATCATACACATATGGTGAACGACTAACGCGGGCGGCGATTACAGGGGACAAACTGGCCTGGTGGGAAGCAGGCAACACCGAAATTACCGACAAAAGAGAGGTCGACGGCAAGGTTGTCTTTGAAGAAGATGGTCAGCTTTATCTAAACCAAATCGAATGGATTATTCAGACCTATAAGCGGTTTGGAGAGCGCAACAATCAGATGGTGCTGCAGGTGGCGCACCCATCAGACCTGACGCTGATAGACCCGCCCTGTCTACGATCCATAGATACGCGCGTCCAGGACGAAACCCTTCATTTTATTGTTTATTTTCGGTCGTGGGACCTATGGGGGGGGTTGCCGGCCAACTTTTTATCTGGTAGTTGATGGTGATTTTCAAAGCACGCATTCGATAATGGAATGGCTTTTGAAGATTTTCTT
>JAQYVG010000078.1:12439-12691 GCA_030145595.1 Desulfobacterales bacterium
AAAGCAAGGGCCTGCATCTTTATGGGTATGCCGAAGACCTTGCCAAACTCCGCTGCCTCAAAGAATAAAATCGTCTTACGACCTTATAAAACTCCCCGCCGCGAAGCACTGACGTACGCCAGAACCCCCGCCAAGGCGGGATTTCCGCTTTGCTCCAACAAGCTCGCGGGATCAAAAAAAGTTTATAGAAACAAAACAGACGGCTTCGCAAAAAGCCCAGATGCAAGGCGCGCGAATCTTTGAAAACGAGGC
>JAQYVG010000079.1 GCA_030145595.1 Desulfobacterales bacterium
GAACGCAGGCAATGAGTTTGATTCTGTACCGGTTTGCAGGGTGGGAGGCAAATGATGACCGTGAACCACTCTTTCTTCGCACAACAGGACCGCCCGTTCGATACAGTTCTCAAGTTCTCTCACATTACCGGGCCAGTGGTATTCCATGAGCATATCAATGGCGGGCGTAGAAAACCGCCGGATGTCTTTATGATTTTCTTTGGCATATTTTTCAAGAAAAAAGTCGGCCAGCAGTAGAATATCTGTTTTGCGTTCTCTTAACGGCGGCATGTAAATGGGAAAAACATTCAGACGGTAATAGAGGTCATCCCTGAAAGATTCCTGCTCCACAGCTTCTTCCAGATTTTTATTGGTGGCGGTAATGATACGAACATCCGTTTTTATGGTCTTGTGCCCCCCGACACGTTCAAATTCTTTCTCCTGTAATACCCGGAGCAAGTTTGCCTGGAGATCAAGGCCGATGGATCCGATTTCGTCTAAGAAAATGGTTCCTTTGTTGGCAAGCTCAAATTTTCCCAGCTTCTGTTTGATGGCTCCGGTAAAGGCACCTTTTTCATGACCGAACAGCTCACTCTCAATGAGAGTGGCCGGGAGTGCCGCACAATTAACTTTGACAAAAGGACCTTTTGATCTGGAGCTATTGTAATGTATCGAGTTGGCAACAAGTTCTTTGCCGGTACCACTTTCTCCGCGGACAAGCACCGTAGCATTACTTTTGGAAACCTGAGAAATCATCTGGTAGACTTCTCTCATTTTGTTACTGTTGCCGATAATATCTGTAATACGGTAGCGATTTTCCAATTCGCTTCTTAGTCTTTTATTCTCTGCTCTTAAATGCTCCTTTTCCAGGCGGATTGTTTCCAGGTTGATAACATGCCGTGCAACCATGGTAGCAATCACAGACATAAGCTTTTTACCTTCTTTCAGGGAATAGGATTCATCAAAAGGCTTGTCGACACTAAATGCTCCGATAACCTGGTTGCCCCTTTTTACAGGCACACATATAAAAGATAGTTCCTGTTCCAGCCTGGACTTTCTGGAGGCCGTGCGATCAAGAAACAGCGGTTCCGCGCTAATTTTTGGTATGGCGACAGCCTTGCCGGTCTGGATGACCCGCCCGGTAATGCCTTCACCCAATTTGTATTTTCCCCTTTCCATGGCGGTCCGGGAAAGTCCGTGGGCCACTTCTATACTAATTTCATCGCGCAAAGGGTGCAGAATGGTTACGGTACCTCGAACCATGTTCATTGAGCTGGAGAGAATCTCCAGAACCTGGTATAAAGATTTTTTAAGATCCAAATGCTCATTCAGCGCTTTGCTGATTTCATAAAGCAGGGTAATATCTTCGATTTTTTTCATGCTGTAAACTTCTCCAGGGTGTTCCTGTTTGTCCGGGTTGGGATAATAATTGTTGTTTCTATTAGTACCGGACATATAACAAATTTGTAATAAATAGCAATTTTTTATTTCATATCTTCATTGATAAATTCGTGAAAAGTCGAACTCATCACGTTTTAGATTTAATATCGACTTAAGAAAAGGATGAATATTGCCGAAAAAGATTATACGGTATTAGGTTGCGTGGTTTCATGCTTTAAATCAGCTGAACATCTTGCAATTCCTTTTCATATTCAATAAAATCGTGTTACGATTTTATGAAACGCGACTATGCCGCTCAGATGGCGAAAGGGAAACGCAGCTATGCCGCCCAGGCGGGTAAACCTCAACTCTTTGGGCTGCGGCACCGAACTTTCTCCTTAAGAAGGAAGCTATTGCCATGACCAACAGTGCTGGAAACCGAGTGCGAATGACTGATGATAAAGCAAAATTACGACCAGACGATATATGGGTAATTTCTAAAGGCAAACTCACGGATATGGATTTAAGCGGCATTTGTGAGGGGTGTAAAACAGAGACTGTAACCGAATATAGCTTATCTGAATTAGGCCGGTACTTGCTGGATCCTAATCCCATCCAGGTAGAAAAAAAACTGATTGGATGCGAGGTCCATTACTACCCGCCATTTTATAAAATTAAAAGAAAGATATTGCCAAAAAAGTTGCATGGGCTGATTAACGATGAGCACATTCCTCCTGATGCCCTCCTGTCAAATTACGTGACAAATAAAACTCCCATGCATGATAAGGATCTTGAACTGCATTTAAACCGAGTCATGGAATTATTAAGGCCTTATGACCCTGTAATTAAAAAACTTTTAGATTTAGACCGGAGCAAGGTAGCAGATATTGTAGGGACATGCCAGGATGTTGGCGGCAATCTTTCATATTTAAACATTCAAGGCAGTATAGATGTAAAAATTGGTTATATGGCTGAATTTATCTATAAAAATGTTGGCGTAATTCTTGAAAAGGCCTATATCTCAGATGGGTTGTTCGAAATGAAGGGGTTTGATTTTAAATCTTATGAAGCAGAAAAATCATACAGATTGATTAAGTTTTTAATAAATGGCAAGGCTCAAGCCTGTGTTTTAGGTGTTGATGATAAAGTTGAATACCGTATTGAGGATGTTAAACTTTTACATTATCTGCAGTTGTTTGCTCAATTAATTAAAATGAATCCAAAATTAAATAAGTCGCTTAAGCTGTGCAGGACAGGAAAAGCCGAGCCCATGAAATTGTTTTTTAATCGACAGCTTGGGATCGATTATTCTGAAGCTAACCTTCCCGATATATACAGAAGAGTCTTTGAGATGCATGATATAGCGCCAAGCAACAAAAGTGTCATCAAACGTGTATTGAATCATTCTCAATTAGGGGTTACATTCAACTATGTTCCTCAATCCAGGACCAGTGCAGATAGATTATTTGTCAACTTTTCTGTGATGCATAATTTTAAAGCTCTTGAGCCTATCAAAGATGCTTTGCCTCAAGTGTATTCGGAAATTAACAAGAGCGCTTCAATAACTGAAGTAGGCAAATTCTATTTGCTAGATTCTTTCAGGGGATACAAAGATGATTCATGATTATCAAGAGAATGACTATGTCTGGATACAGGAACTGATGCAGTATCCTCACACTTTAGATAATCAACTGGAATTTTTTGAAGATACGTCCCAGATCCAAGTTCCCAAAGATCCGATAGAACAAGTTGTTTTCCAGGATAAAGCCAAAGCTGCCATCAGGAAGATTGCGCAGAACAAGGGGCACATCCTCATGGTGGGCCGGCCGGGGACCGGCAAGTCAATGCTTGCTAATATGTTTAATGAGGTTCTTGACAAGTCCTTAGGGGATTATTTGAGGTCGAAAGAAGCAATTGTAGCCTATCCGGGGAAGGATAAAAACAACATACGAATTGCCTATGAAGATCCTGAAAAGATCGAGGACCGCATCCAGGAACTCAATAGCGCGATAGAATCTGCTGAAAATAGTGTCGACAAATTCAGTCTTGCAGATCAGATAAATTCAGTAAGGAAAGTAAAAAATGGCCTGCTCCTGGCAACAGGTGTCAGTGCGATTGCGGGCTTTTTCTTCCCTGTAGCATTTATTGCCACGGGACTTACCGGTATCGGTTCAATCTTCATGTACATGCAGGAGAATAATCACAAGGTTCAGGAGAAAATACAAAGAGAGTCCCTTGCCGTTAAAAAGAATGCCGTCAAACATCTATTTGATATGGTACCGGAAGTTCTTTATGACCCCGACAAGGATAAGGAACTGATGGCCAGGGTATCTGAACCTGATTCCAGGAATATGAAGGGGGGATTCAGGCATGACCCGTATCAGTCCGGCAACCTTCATACGCCTCCCCATAAGCGGGCGTATTTAGGCGCCCATGCCAAAGCTCCGATTATTTACATTGATGAGCTAAAAACGCTGGTCAAGGTGGGCTACATGTCGGACCTTTTAGAGATAATGCAGAACAAGAAGTTTATTCTTGAAGGTGGCAGGAATTCAGGGAGCGGTGCGGCAGACCGATCAGAAAATCATTTAAAGGCAGATAATATTATCGTGGCATGTTGCAACCACGATACTTTGGGATTTCTCCAGCAGGAAGGAGACGGCGCTTTTCTTAGCAGAATAGAGGATAAAGGAGAAATTATCCAACTGGAAAGTGCGGTCCCGGAATCACCTGAGAATATCATACAGGTTGCTCAGTATGTTAAGCAGGAGATACTTAACCTTGGAAGAGAATTCCAGGACGTCTGGCAAGAGGTTATAGAAAAGGAAGGCTATGAGGGTGTTAGGAAAAGAAGTGAGCACATATTCGGCAAACCTCTCCCTGACGGTTATAAGCTGCAGGAACGAGATTTTTCCAGAGGCGCTGTTTTGGAAATCATTAAAGAACTTCGATGCCGCAGCTCAGATAGGAAATTGAGCAGTATGTTAAGACCGATAAACGGTATCATCAAGACGGCTGAGTTTGAGGCCATTATCGACAATGCACAACTCGTCCGATCAGAACATGTCAGACGCGCTCTGGGCAAGCATATAAGTCTTGAAGGAACTCTTTCCAAAGAGATTGTCAAACATAAGAAAGATCTAAAGAAATATATCGGCGCCTTGACCGACTCCATCGGCTACGTCGTCGGTCTGGCAGTATTTCATTCACAATCGAGCGGCCAGATGTTCGGCTTACCCCTGCCGATTCATTGTCAAATTACTGCCGGAGGGGCAGATGCAGTTATTGCGCCCGGCAAGATCGGTGATATTGCCAGAGCTGCCGCTCAAAATGTAAGAGCATCAATCAAACATGTATTAAAGAAAATCGGGGCACCTTATGTGGGTTATGAGATGCATGTTGAATATATTCAGGCGCATGACGGCGTAGAAGGTGATAGCGCTTCCATTGCAATGGATATTGCCCTGATTTCTGATTATGTTAAGCAGCCGGTCAATCAGAAATACGGAGTTACCGGATCCTTAACGGGTGATATTATCCTTGCAGTCGGCGGGGTTACCGAAAAACTCAGATCCATCATGGATCCTGCTGTCGGCATGGAGGGTGCCTGCGTTCCCTGGCAGAACAAGCATGACATTGAACCCTTGCTGATAAACGCAGAATATGAATATATACAAAAAGATGAAGTCCCCGGAATCAGGATTTACAGAAGCCAGGAGCGAGAAGATCCTTTTGACATATACTTTTGTAAGACAAAATATAATGCTTATAAGATCTTAATGGGTCTGGATAAAGGCGAAGTTGAAAATCGAATGGCCCAGAGAAGCCGGAAAGATTTAAATTTGATCCGGAACATTAAGGATGCTTCACCAGATAAGACAGATTAAAAACGGAAATTCTTATTCAATTTTCAAAGGCCTCTAAGCTTTACCAGAGTAGCCCCCCACCCGCCGGCTTCAGACGGTGCGTCTTTGAAAGATAATACCATGGGATTTTTTTTTAAAAGTTCCTGAACTCTTTTTTTAAGTATGCCTTTTCCCTTGCCGTGAATGACTCTTACAGAGTAGATTTGTTTTTCAATACAGGCGGCAAAGTAATCATCAAAAAGATTCGGAATTTCTTTGGGTTGAAAGGTGTGCAGATCCAGGATGTCTTCTATGGGCATTTTTATCGGTTTCATGATATGATCCCTAATTGTAACAGCTCAGCCACTAAGGCACAAAGGCACAAAGAAAGAGGAAAAAAAGACCGCTATGCTTGAAGAGCGCTATGCTTTAGGATCGCTTCGCTTGAGAGGGAAAAAGTCTTTTTATCAATACCCCTCAAGGCCGCCAGGCCGCTCCTCAAACGAAGTGCTCCTCAAGCGTAGCACTCTAATGACAAGTGAAAAATGACTTTTACGTATAATAATCTTAGAGGCTTGTTGTCTTGGTGGCTGAACTATTACCCTTAATTGAGCTAAAAATCAATTAGATGTTTAACATGTTGAAATTTATAGCACTTTCTTTTTTTGCATACCTGCTTGGTTCTATCCCTTGGGGCCTTGTTTTGACCCGCATCTTTACTTCCGTCGATATCCGGCGGCACGGCAGCGGAAACATCGGTGCCACCAATGTAAAACGCCTGGCCGGTCCGGCATTAGGTGCACTGACCTTTGCGCTGGACGTGCTGAAAGGCGCTATTCCGGTTTGGCTTGCTTTGAACCTGACAGGTCCTGGTGATGTTCGGGGTGAAATCTACGTTGCGGTTGTCGCTTTTTGCGCTTTTGCCGGACACCTTTATCCGGTTTATTTAAAATTCAAAGACGGTGGAAAAGGGGTTGCAACCGCCGCCGGCTGCTTTTTTATAATTTCACCCGCAGCAGGCATTGTCGCCATACTGGTCTTTATCATGTTTGTCTGCTGGGTTGATCGAGTCTCCGCAGGGTCACTCGCCGCCGCGGCCGTCCTGCCGATTGCTGTTTGGGAGTCCTCCCACTCCACGACCTTCACCGTATGTGCCGTGGCAACAACGATATTTATCTATATTCGTCACAAGGATAATATCAAACGGCTTTTAGAGGGAACCGAGCCGACAATATCAAACTAGTGTCCATCCATAAATAGTCTTTTTGCCCAATCTCTGCGTTATGCTCAAAAAATAATCCTCGGAATATCAACTATATGCGTGCCTGTCCCGTGCTCTATTCGGGGTGGTTATTTTTTTCGCATGCCTTGATCTTGAACAAAAATCCTCATTTATGGATGGACACGAATTGATTTGGTTCATTTGTGAACATTGAGTGATAGAGGCGCAATCTGAATTGTGAAATAATTTTAAACCAATGCTGGCGATATGTAACGAGTATCACACCTGAGCAGACCCTCATCTTCAGGCTTGGCTTGAAACCGATGGATGCGTTTAGTTGTCGGTGCAGCTTCCATAAATGCCGATATAAGGTCTTAAGTTTCCTGCTAATAGTGCCGATAATATAAATTATGGATCATCTCCAAAAGGGTTGGAGTGATCCTAAGGATTCAAGGATTCAAGGGTTCAAGTGTAATGCTTAAAAATTATTAATGAATTAGGTCCAATGGATACATATACTGCTTCCCAAATAAAAGCCTCTCAATTCACCCTTTCGAAGCCGATTGATGAGGATTCTGAAGAATCCATAAAAAATATTGCCGTCCTTTTTACGGATATAGTGGGCTCCAGTAAATTTTTTAAATCCCATGGTGATACAGCCGGTCGTAAAATGCTCAGACAGCATCAGGAGATGGCTTCTCCGGCCGTTGTTGAACATGGCGGCATAGTTGTTAAGATCTTGGGTGATTCCATAATGGCTTATTTCTCAAATCCGCAAGAGGCACTTAAGTCCGCAGTAAAAATTCAACAAAAATTTCAAAGTTTTAACCAAGCAAAAGATCCCCGTTATCAAATTCATATTCGAATGTGCATTCATTATGGCGGCGGCATTGTCGAAGATAATGATATATTTGGTGATGTTGTCAATATGGCGGCTAAATTCCTTCCTCTGGCGGGCAGCGGTCAGATTTTTGTTTCACATGAATTATACACACAAGCCCAGTGGCTACCGTCCCTTCATTTCGAAGCGGTCGATTTGTCGAGCAATAAAAATGTTTTAAAAGGGCTGACCATATACAATTTAATCTGGGATGAAACCGTCACTTTTGATCCGTATGTTAAAACATTACTCTATTTCAAGCCGGTGTGGGAGCTTTGTGAAAGTCACTTTGCCAAAGCATGGGACAGTCTGATTGACAAAAAGGATAGTTTATGGACAGGGAAAGTAGAAAAGGAAAATATCCTTGCTGATAAATCTATGGCGTTAATTGTAAAAGACCCCCGCTCATCATTGTCTTTGGCCATGGATGTTATGCAGTTTCTCAACTCAAAGCTTGAGAAAGATAATCTGCCCTTTCTTCCTTTACAAATAATCGTTGATTCAGGCACCTATGTAAGAGCCGACAGACTGGTCCTTGAAGACCTTAAAGTTGAATGGGAGGAAATCAAACCGGGGAACATCTACATTTCCTTCGCGGCCTACAAGGCCATAGGAGAAGGTGAAGCTCTTTCCGTTTACCCCAAGCCTGATAAAAAGCATCCCCGATCCTTTTATAAAGTAGGCCTTAATGAGCAACTCCAAAATGAACCCGGTCTCTTTTTATATCAGAACGCTCTTGCTCAAGGAAAATATTCCCCCTGCTATTACTGCGGCGACAGAAAACATTTGACCGCAAGTTGTCCATCTAAACAATTTTCAAAGATAACCCATGTTATGAAAGACATGGGTTATTTGCCATTAGAAGAAATAAACAAATTATTTTTCAATTATCTCACCAAGACAGATGTAAATACCGGGGATGGGGTTGAGTCTTTGGGTAAGTCAGGCCGAGCAATTCAATGGGCCTACAATGTCTTTTGTGAGCTAAAAATGGTTTATCAACTGCGCTTCTTAAGATTGCTTTGGAGAACCAAAGAGGAGAGCTGGAACAATATTAAGGAAAACAAAATTGAGACGGCCAAAGGCGGCCTAATCTGGTTAGGTCAGGACTGTCTGCGAGTCTCTAAGCTGGATCAGGCCGAGACAATACTATTAAACGCCCTGGCAAAAAACCCGCAAGATTACAGGGTTCATTGTGCTATGGGGTTTGTGAATGTTGAGGACAAAGAATTTCTGCAGGCAAAGCACTATTTTAGCAAGGCTCTCGAATATGCCGAAACAAAGCCCCAAAAAATCTTTGCCCATTTTTTGCTTTCACGCCTTTACTGTCTGAACAATAACCTTGGCAAAGCGGAAGATCACATTAATAAGATATTGAACATAGAACCCGGTTGTTCTGAGGCCGTTTACCAGGATATTATATTTCAATTTAGGCGTCAGAGAGTTGCCGAGGCACTGCGGAGACTGACCAAGCTTATCAAAAATAATCGAGAATATTATGTGTATGCCTTAATCGATCCGGAATTGGCAGCTTTTAATGAAATAATTCATCTGGAACTGAACAATCTATTAAATGAGGCTCGTGAAGAAGCCAAACAAATTCTGGCACAAGCCGAACAGAAAGCAAAAAAATTAGAAAAGCAATTAACTGCGGAAGAAAAAAAGGTAAATAATCCCAGGGCTCTATTTTCAAAAATTGAAGAGCTGGCAGAGGCTGATAGTTATTTCAACTGCCTGGATATTATTTATTACAGTAGTTCTATCATTGATATAGGGTCCAGGTACCTGGAAAACCGCAGAATGAAACTCTTGAGGGTGCTCAATAAATTAAGACCACGTGTTAAGAGTTGCATAGTGGCCGCCAATAATTTTTCCAACCGCCATTTAATCGCCGCTATATCTCGGAAATTAAAACATATTCAGATAAAAATGGATGATAATGAGACCACGGCAAGGGGTAGTGATCCGGAAAGGTTAAGTGCTGCCTTTGTGCAGGCCAATAAACTTGCCAAAGAATTGAAGCAAGCTGAATCGGAATTAAAAAAGTTACGGAAAACCCAGCAGATGCTATTCTTTATCAATAAATTTATTAAAAAATTATTTATTTTTCAGTCGGTTAACCTGCTGATCACCTTGCTTCTTTTTCCAATTTGCACCTATTACCTGCACTTTTTTTTGCCGGAAATTAGGATTACGCCTGAAAATATCTGGGAATACCAAAAAATAGTGATGATTTTAGGTGGATTTTCCGGCCTGTGTATGGCCCTGATGCTCTCTACAAAAAACTTGCCCGAAGAATAATGAATTCGTAAAAAGTCGAATTCATCACGTTTTAGGTATTAGTCCCTTAAGTGTGAATTTTTTACATTTTATGACAAAAATCAATTATTGAGCAGTACATTATTTCACGCAAAGGCGCAAAGCCCGCAAAGGAAAACAAAGATAAATTTTTTAAGAATCTTGGCGTCTTTGCGCCTTTGCGAGAGAATCTTATTTAATTCCGGCTTATCCATCAAATTAATGAACTAAAAGCCAGGGAAGGTTATGCTGATACTAACAAGGAAGTTGGGTGAACGCATTAATATTGGCGATGATATTGTTATTACGCTGGTTGAAATCAAAGGGGCTCAAGTCAAGCTGGGGGTCGATGCGCCTAAAAGCATCGCTATTCATCGTCATGAAATCTATGAAAGAATTCGAGAAGCAAATCTGGAATCGTCTGATGTAAGGGATGCTGATCTTGCCAGGGCCGCCGACCTTTTACAAAACATCAGCTCCGGGAGAGAGGGTAAAGTTGAAGATTGAAACTACCAGATTCGGGACGATCGATGTAACAAAAGATAAAATTATCAAGATGCCTTCCGGCATGCTGGGTTTTCCGGATCAAAAGCGTTTTGTGGTACTCCAGCATAAGGAAAACTCGCCTTTCTTTTGGTACCAGTCCGTTGATGATCCGGCGCTGGCTTTTGTCATCACCAACCCCTTTCTTTTCAAGCCGGACTATCAGGTAGATCTAAAGCATACCTTAAAGGAGATGTCCTGGAATGGGGACGGCAATAACGGTCATTTAGAGTTGTATATTGTTGTTAATATTCCAAAAGGGTCACCCGATGCAATGACCGGAAACCTGATCGGCCCTATCCTGATAAATAATAAGGTCCGCCAAGCAATTCAGGTTATCGTCGCGGACAGCCCCTACACCCATAAATTTCCCCTGTTGAAAGAGCAAAGTTAAAACTCTGATCCAAATTTTTCCTTATTTTTAGTTACTTCGAGCACTTTCTGAGTCTGATGAAAACAACACTATGGATGAGTTCAAGCTCGATTGGATGGAAAATTCTGCCATAGAGCAGCAGGTGGAATTATATGTGTCAAAATATCAACAGGCTACACCGCAAAAGAAGCAGGGATCATTACGAACTGAGATTAATAACATCATTGCGCATGCTTCCAATACCTATAAGGTTGATCCGGGCCTGGTGGAGGCGGTTGCAAAGTCTGAAAGTGACTTTGATGTCAACTGCACTTCGTCTAAAGGCGCAATGGGGCTGATGCAGCTTATGCCCGAGACAGCCAGGGAACTGGGGGTCAGAAATTCCTACGATCTTGTTGAAAATATAATGGCGGGAACCCGTTATTTAAAAAGCTTGCTGGACCGTTATGATGGTAATGTTACCCTGTCTCTGGCAGCTTATAATTGGGGGATGGGGAATCTAGAAAGGCATCCGAGGCGGCTGCCCCGGGAAACCCAAACCTATATCGCCCGGGTTAATAACTTTTTGCACCAGCAGAAAGCGTAATGAATTCTTCAAAAGCCGCTTTCATCACGGTTTAACTTTAGGGGTTAAATGGCTATATATGCTATATATACAAGCAATTATACCGTAGGCTTAGCATCTGTAAGGTTCTTGCAAAGATCGCCTTTTTGACTTTTTATGCGACTACCATTCCAAAGTTCCAAGGGGGACGAAAACTCAAAGTTCATTCTCTTCACAATTCTTGCCTGCAATACTTAAAACCAACGTCAAATCTTATAAAATAATCAATACGATACAGGTAGTCCTGGTACAATAATTGCATTAAATCTTGAGTGAAGCTTGATTTGCTAGTTCAGCAAGCAATATCAATCTCGAAATTAACTGTAATATCAAAATAATGGGGACAGACTATATTATTTGTGGATTCGGAAATGGAGAGGGTGAACTATGAAGTGTGAAATCTGTCAATGCGATACCTACGTTGTTCACATTAATGAAAAGCATGAGAAAGTCTGCACACAGTGCTACCGGAATGAAGAAACAAACGGCGCAGAGTCTCAGCCTGGTAACAGCATACCTAGTGGCCATCCATAAATGGTCTTTTTGCTCTCCGAGGCGTAGGCTCGCCTCTACGAGCCGGAGGCCCAATCTTCCGTCTTCGCAATAGCTACGACGGGACAAGCTGCGTTATACTCAAAAAATAATCCTCGGAATATCAACTATGTGCCTGTCGAAGATCCCGTTTCAGTGGGGAGATGGGGTGTCATCGGCTTTCGATCAGTTGAGGTTTTATTTTTTTCCTGCGTACAACCCGCCTCTTTTTTTTTCAAAGAGACGCCTTGCATCTTTAAAGTTTGATCAAGTTGACTGATTGCGGATTCCATGCCTGGTGCCAATCAAGCGTTCCAAATGCCGGCCCAGAATTTCATCAAACAGATCCTGAATGTTATATTCCTTATCGCTATTTTTGAGTACATCCTGTGGCATTTAATTTTCCAGTTTTGATATCATCTCTCCGGCCTGGGATGCCAGTTCGGCAATCTTATCATGCCCGTCACCGGGATTTGTCGAGGATGCGCTTACATCGCCATTTGCAGCAGCAATGGGTTCATCAACTTCCGGTATTGTCGATTCGCCGCTTTCTTCCGCTTCCTCCTCCGTTTTTTTAGGTTCATCAGAGGCGTCGGCTGGGCTACTATCGGGTGATTCAGCCAGATCTCCTGAACTTGTTACCGCCAGATAGTTGCCTTCTCTATCCAACAGTACCGAAAGGACGATATTGACGTCAAA
Source organism: Desulfobacterales bacterium (assembly GCA_030145595.1). Taxonomy (GTDB): domain Bacteria; phylum Desulfobacterota; class Desulfobacteria; order Desulfobacterales; family UBA11574; genus Desulfatibia_A. The sequence goes on from JAQYVG010000079.1 coordinate 12,355, forward strand.
TTCCAGTTTATATGCTATCTGGTCATTATAAACGATGATATCTCCTTTTTTATACTCAACGTGGTCTTCAATTTTCAGCTTATGTTCTTGGCTGAAAATGCCTTCAATAGATTCCCAGTCGAGATCGGCTGTTATGGCGTCAATCAGATCCTGCTCTCCACTTTTGATTGCTTCGTGGTTTGTGATTTTCATATACAGATCTCCTTTTATAATTCTGACAAGCCCCTCAAGCAGGACAGACCGGCCAATGACTCCTATAAACCTACCTCTCGGAGAGAACCAAATAAAATATTCATCACGCATGTCCGCCGTACAAGACTTTGGC